>JAYUKZ010000156.1:0-3857 GCA_043763995.1 Fibrella sp. | reverse complement strand
TGCCCAAACGGACGTTCAAAAAGGCCGTTGACCGCAATGCCGTGCGCCGCCGGGTGCTGGAAGCCTACCGCCTCACCAAACACCGCCTTGCCCACCCGTCAGGTACGTTATCTGCCCACACCACCGCCCCCGTGGCACAGATTGCGTTTTTGTATACCGCTAAAACAAAAATTTCGTTTGAAGAAATAGAAAAAGGCATGAAATTGGCTATCGAACGAATGAACGCGGGCTTCGGCGTAGCCCCCAACCCCCTGAAGGGGGCTAAAGCTGACGCGAGCGTACTTCGCTCGGAGCATTAGCCCCTTTCAGGGGGTTGGGGGTTACGCCGAAGCCTACACACTTCCCCCCCTTCTATGACGCTTCGTAAAAAAATTATTCTGGGTACGTCGGCCCTGCTGTTGGCGGGTAGCCTGACGGCCTTCAACCGGGACGACCGCTTCTTCGAGATTGCCCGGAATCTGGATATCTACGCCACCATGTTCAAAGAACTGAACATGTATTACGTGGACGAGGTGAACCCCAACCGGATGGTGAAAACCAGCATCGATGCCATGCTGAAATCGTTGGACCCGTACACCAATTTCTACGCCGAAGACGACATTGAAGACTACATGACCATGACCACCGGCCGCTACAACGGAATCGGTGCCCTGATTGGGTCGCGGCAAGACCGGAGCATCGTGATGATGCTGTATGAAGGTACGCCCGCCGAAAAATCGGGCCTGAAAATTGGCGACGAGATTCTAAAAGTAGACGGGGTAGACATCAAATCGAGGCGCGACCTGGACACGGGTAAGTTGCTGCGCGGGCAAACGGGCACCGCCGTGAAGCTCACCGTGAAACGCTACGGCCAAAAAGACCCCGTGGAGGTGGCGGTATTGCGCGACGTGGTGAAGATGACCAACGTGCCTTACCACGGGATGCTCAACGACGAAGTGGGCTACATTGACCTGAAAGATTTTATGGGTGCTGCGGGCCGCGAAGTCCGCGCCGCCTACCAGGACTTGAAGGGCAAAGGCATGAAAAAGCTGATGCTCGACCTGCGCGAAAACCCCGGCGGCCTCCTCGACCAGGCCATCGAGATTTCTAATATTTTCATTCCCCGTGGGTCGGAAGTGGTCACGACGCGGGGCAAAGTGACCGAGTGGAACAAAGCCTACACCGCGCAGGCCCCCGCCCTGGACATTGAGATGCCCGTTATTGTGCTGACCAACAACCACTCGGCCTCGGCGGCAGAAATCGTTTCGGGCGTTATTCAGGACTACGACCGGGGAGTGTTGGTAGGGCAGCGCACGTTTGGCAAAGGGCTGGTGCAAACCACACGGCCCCTTTCGTTCAACACGCGCATGAAAATCACCACGGCCAAATATTATATTCCCAGCGGGCGGTGCATTCAGGCCATTGATTATAGCCACCGCAACGCCGACGGCAGCGTGGGCAAAATTGCCGACTCGCTCCGCACGGCATTTAAAACCAAAACAGGCCGCACCGTTTATGATGGCGGCGGCGTAACGCCCGACGTACCTACGGAGGCCGTTACGCCCACGCCCATTGCCCAAAGCCTGACCACCAAAGGGCTTATTTTCGACTACGCCGTGAAGTACCGCTTCGACCATCCGACCATAAAACCCGCCCGCGAATTCAGGCTCACCGATGCCGAGTACCAGGAGTTTATGAAATGGGCCAACGACAAGGAATATGACTACACCACTCAGGTGGAAAAAGATTTGAACGTGTTGGAAGCATCAGCCAAAAAAGAGAAATATTTCGACCAGATTCAAAACCAGCTAAACGCCTTGAAATCGAAAATGTCGCACAGCAAAGATGCCGACATGAAAACGTTTCAGACCGAAATACGCAACCTGTTGGAGCAGGAAATTGCGGGAAATTATTACCTGCAACGGGGCGTAAAGGAGGCAAGTTTTGCCACCGACCCCGACATTAAAACCGCGTTGGATTTATTCAAGGATATGGGGCGATATAATTCGATTTTGAAAGGGGCAAAAAATTAATGCTCCTTTCGCTGGATACGTCTACTACGGTTTGTTCGGTGGCCCTGCACACGCCGGAGGGCACGTTGTTGGGTTGCTACGAACTCTTCACTGAACGCACGGCCTCCTCGCGCCTAACGGTGCTGGTTGATCAGTTGGTCAGTCATGCGGGGTACGCCCTGTCTGACCTTTCGGCCATTGCCGTGGCCAAAGGGCCAGGGTCGTATACGGGGCTACGCATTGGCGTTTCTACGGCCAAAGGGCTATGCATGGCGTTGGATAAACCACTCATCGGCATCAACACGCTGACGGCCATGACCGAGCAAATCCGGCCTTTCTACGAGGCTGACACGCTGTTTTGCCCCATGATTGATGCCCGGCGGATGGAGGTATATTGTGCTGTCTATCAGCAGGATGGCACACAGGTACGTGCCACGGAAGCCCTAATTCTGGATGAAGCATCTCTCGCCGATCTGTTGGCCAACCACCCCGTTGTCTTCTTCGGCGACGGGGCCACCAAAGCCCGCCCGTTGCTCACCCACTCCAACGCCCGTTTCCCCGTTGCACAGGTACGTCCCTCGGCCCGCACGATAGGCGCATTAGCCGCGCAAGCCTTCGCCGCCAATAAATTTGAGGACCTGATCACATTTGAACCTTATTATTTGAAAGAGTTCCGGTCTACTTCAAAGGCGGTACTGTAGAGACGCGATACTCGCGTCTGGGTAGTGCGCGAAGCAGTGGGGTAAATGCTTTGCGCTGGTCTGGGCTTCGCGCTGGCCTGAGCCTGAGACGCGATGTATCGCGTCTCTACGTGGGTGACGAATTAGTTAACGGATAACTATATTCTAACGATCTTCAAATAAAAAAGGCCCACCAACTAATAAATAGTCAGCGGGCCATATGTGTTTTATGTGATCCCAGTTGGATTCGAACCAACGACCGCCTTCTTAGAAGGAAGATGCTCTATCCAACTGAGCTATGGGACCAATAAAAAAAGAGTTTAAAGTTTGAAGCTTAATGTTCAAGGCTGCTAGAGACTCAAACGTTAGACGTTAAACTTTAAACTCTCTTCGTCGGGGTGGCAGGATTCGAACCTACGACCTCCTGCTCCCAAAGCAGGCGCGATACCGGGCTACGCTACACCCCGAAGGTACATCTTCATTCGTTTGGCAGAACCGGTAAACCCGTCAAACGCAATCAACTGAAAAAGAGCGGAGGGAGAGGGATTCGAACCCTCGGTACCCTTGCGAGTACGGCAGTTTAGCAAACTGCTGGTTTCAGCCACTCACCCATCTCTCCACCTGGCTAACACCCGGCCCTTTCCTGCCTGATGAGGGTGCAAATATAACAGGCCAATCAACGATCTACAACTGCTATTACCGAAATTATTAGCCTACCTGCTACTTTAGCGTCAGACCAACATCGGCTACCAGGCCACGGCAGTCAGCAACCTGCTGATTCTGACCGGCTCAGGCTCTACCACACCCCGCGCACCGTTCCCCCGGCGAAAAAAATGAACTGGCTATATTCGTTTTCGGCTACTGAGGCCATTTTTGTTGGTCTGTTTACGCTGCTCTATGCAGGGTATTTTATCCGGGTGGTACGGCTGGCCCGGCAGTTAAGTAGCACGCCCTGGTCGGTGGTGCCCAAATTTGTGCTGCGGTCGCTGGCACTAGCCATGTTGCTTATTGCGCTGGCGGGGCCGC
Source organism: Fibrella sp. (assembly GCA_043763995.1). Classification (GTDB taxonomy): domain Bacteria; phylum Bacteroidota; class Bacteroidia; order Cytophagales; family Spirosomataceae; genus Fibrella. The sequence goes on along the minus strand of JAYUKZ010000156.1, from coordinate 160 downwards.
TCTTCGGCGAGGCCACGCGGGCCATGTCGGCGCAGGGGCGCGATGTGTTTCTGATTCTGGACGTTTCCCGCTCCATGGAAGCAACCGACATAGCCCCCACGCGCCTGGAACGGGCTAAATTCATCCTCCAGCAACTGACCGATTCGCTCGTGACCGACCG
>JAYUKZ010000155.1:0-14303 GCA_043763995.1 Fibrella sp. | reverse complement strand
GCCCGGTTCGCCCTGAATCAGTCAATCACGGTGTTGGCTTTTAATACTACCGCAGCGGCCAACACTGGTACGTTACTATTTGGCAAACCCGGCGATGTGTCAGGCAATGCGTCCACGATGTCGAAAGATTTCGTAGCCGTTTTCGACAACACCGGCGCAACAGGCCGCCCATTGGCTATTACGTACCTGGAGGATGAAGGCCTTAATATCGCATCTATGCCAAACAGCTATACCTCAACTGTGAATGGCAAACCCGGCTACTGGGGTACCATCATACCTAACAACAACCCCAACGGGGTGCGGGCCATTTCGCGGTACCGGCTCTCGGATGGTACGCTCTACACCACCAACACCGATGCCGATGGCAACTGGCCTCCCGGAGGAGCCGATCCCGCCGCCAATACCGTAAACCCAACGGGCGGAGCCACCACGCCGCTTATTATTCCGGCAGCATCGGCCCCTCTGCCCGTTACGTATTATGACCTGCGAACTAAAAGCAATGCTGAAGCCAAAACCGTGCTGGTAAGCTGGGCCACGGCGGCAGAAACCGGCAATGATTTTTTCGAAATTCAGCGCAGTGCCGATGCCCTGACCTACACTGCCCTGGGCCGCGTAAAAGGCACCGGCACCACCACCGCCCGGCAGGAGTACCGTTTTCTGGATGAAGCCCCCGCCCCCGGCTGGAACTACTACCGCCTCCGGCAAGTAGACCTCGACGGCACAGAGTCGCTCTCAAGAGCGGTGGCGGTGCTGAGCGAAACCGGCCTGGATGCCGCTCTGACTGTGTTCCCTAACCCGGCGCAGGGGGTGGTGAGCCTGCGGTTGCCCGCCGGTCAACTGATCTGGCAGGTATCGGTGGTGGGCCTCAACGGGCAACGGCAGCAGATGCCCGTGGCCAACAGCAACCAGATCGACGTAGGTACGTTGCCTGCCGCCCTGTACCTGCTTGATGTACAAACCACCACCGGCCAGTTGCTGCGTCAGCGGTTGCTGAAACAGTGAGCACCGCCAGTGCTGACCTGACCGAGTGCTCTGTCTCCCCGGCAACGCGGGTACTTAACTAATTTTTGGCAAAAGCGGCCCGTAGTTGTTGGGCGGCAAAATCCTGAGCCTGGCCTGCTTTGCCCACAATGGCATCAAGGCTGAAGAACTCGTGCGTGGTGCCGGCATACAACTGGTACATGACCGGTACGCCCGCCGCCTGAAATTTGTCGGCCAATAACTTGCCTTCGGTTTGCAGGGGGTCAATTTCGGCGGCAATGATGGTGGCCGGGGGTAAGCCCGACAGGTTAGCCACATCAACCAGCGAGATCAGGCGGTTGTTACCATCGGCGGGCGTGGTGAAATAGTTTTGGGTGAAATAAACGATACCGGCCCGGTTGAGGGGCATGGCGTTGGCATACTGGTTATACGAGGCTGTGTTGAGGTTGTTATCGGCCACGGGGTAAACCAGTAGTTGATGAACAGGCAGAGCCAACCCCCGTTCTTTAGCCAGCAAACACACCCCGACGGCCATATTACCCCCGGCACTCTCGCCCGCTACGGCTACTTTGGCGGTGTTGCCGCCCAGCATGGCCGCGTTGGTTTTTACCCACGCATAGGCCGAGTAAGCATCTTCGTGGGCGGCGGGAAACTTGGCCTCCGGCGACAGCCGGTAATCGACCGAGACCACGATGGCCCCGGTTTTTTCGGCCAGTGCCTTGCACGACGGTTCATACTGCGCCAGACTGCCAATGACCCAACCCCCGCCGTGGTAATACACAATGACGGGGAACCCCCCGGCCACACTGGCACTGGTGGGGGTGTAGATGCGGAGTAGCGTACCGTCGGGGGCCGCGCTCGGAATAACCCGCTGGCTGATGCTGACGGCCCGTTCACGTACCTGGATATTGTTTTTACGGAGCAATGCCTTTACCGCATCGGTGGGCGAGGGAGTCATGCGGGCCTGCCGGGGGGTAAGGGTGGGCAGCGGCGGCGTGCCGAAAGCCATCAACTGCTCAATAACGGCCTGATTTTGTGGGTCAATGGTTGGTCCCCAGTCGGGTTTGATGCTGCTTACGGGCTGGATACCAGTGCCGTCGAGCGGGCGTGTGTTGGTGTTGTCGGTGCAGGCCGTGAGTGCCAGACCCGCAAACACACACACACAAAGTAGCGAAGAAATACCGTTTGATTTCATGGACTGAATCAGGTTCGTTGAAAGAAGCTAACTGTCCGTCTTATTCTATTGTTTTAATAGATTATATAAATTAAACTCAATACCCAAACCGTTTGCTAAACTGTTGGCGGGTTTATTCTGAAATTGATTGTTAACTTGAGACCGGATGCGTAATTCGTTCATCAAACGTACAGTCGCTCAGCTACTCGATTATGAAACAGTTATTCACGTTACTGCTCCTGCTACCGTTGGGGGCGTTTTGTCAGCAATATTCCTACGACGAACGCATCAGTACCCGGTCGGGTGGGCCAATGGGTACGCTCAACGAAAATGCCAATGGCACAAGTTATAACGTCTCGGCGGCCAACTCGCTGTTCTACGTGGGGTCGGAAGAAAAATTTGGGCCTCGCACAAACATCCTGCCCATCACGGCCCGCATCAACTACCGCATCCGGCTCAGCAGCGGCCCCACCACGGGTACCTACTCGTCGTTGACGATCTCCGAGCGTACCACCACTGGTGACTCATGGCTGTACCGGGGCGCAGATGGCGGTGGCTGTAATTGCCCCGTAGACCTGGATTTATTTGCCGCCGCCCCCGGCAACGGGACCTTCACGCTGGAAACGTTCATCAGCGTTCAGCAAACAGACGGCAATACGTTTAACGGAAAACCCCAAGCCATTGTCTTCACCGTAACCAACCGGGGAGCATTGCCGGTGGGGCTGTCGGCGTTCTCGCTCGAAAAAAGTGGGCGCGGTGTGCTGATACAATGGGCCACGGCCTGGGAAGCGCAGAATAGCCGGTTCGAGGTGGAGCGCAGCCCTGACCTGCTTGCCTGGCAGCGGGTTGCCACCGCCGAGGGTGGGGGCAACACCACCACCCAACGTACCTACACCGCGCAAGACCCCGCCCCGCCCAAAGGCATTAATTATTACCGCCTCCGGCAACTGGACACCGATGGGCGGGAAACGCTCTCCAAAGCGCAGAGCATTACGGTAGAGGCCAACCCGGTGCTGGCACTTTACCCCACCCTAACCACCGGCCCCCTCACGGTACGCGGCGTGGAAACGACGGTCGATCTGGGCATTTACGATCTGCTGGGTACGTTGCGCGGGCACTACGGCCTTGAAACCGATACCATTCTGGACCTGTCGGGTTTGCCAAACGGCCTCTACATCATCCGTAGCCTGGACATGACCCAGGTACGTTCGCAACGAATTTTGGTGCAACACTAACGGTTTACCGCAAATTGGGCGCGGGCAGTATGGGCAGGCTCTCGTTTCCCGCCTCGGAAACGGCTTGCACGGCGAAGAAATAATTGTCTTTCGAGTAGGGCAGGGTGATGCCGAGTTTGGGCGTAAAAAACTTTTTCTGCCAGTAGGGCATGTGCGTTTCGCGCATCAGCACGTAGTAGCCTTTCACGGTGCCGGTGGCGGGGGCTTGCCAGTAGAGGGCTGTGCCGTTGGTCAGGTTTCGTACCTCCAGCGTCACCTGCCGGGGTGGGGCAGGGGCTTTGGCCAGGTTGGCCAGCGTGGCCAGGTTCACGGCAGTGTTTTTCCGCAGGTAGTCAAAATCCATAAACTCGGCCAGGTCGCCGTAGGCAACGGGTTTGCCTTCTACGGTTTCGGTGCGCACGTCCTGGTGCTGATGGTCGTAGTTTTCGTTCATTTCCGTAAGGCGCACGGCAGCAAATCCGCGTTGCACAAAGGGCGTGTGGTCGCCGCCGCGCAGGTAGCGGTCGTTGCGGTAGACGGTCACAATCTCCAGGTTATCCACGTAGCGTTCGCCGGTTTCTTTCACGTACCGGGCCAGGGTGCGGGCTTTGCCGTCGTTTTCGCTGCCGAATTGCCGGATGGTCCCGGCGCGGTCGGCAGTTTGGAACAGCGGCAACCCTTCGCTGAACACCCGCAGCCGCGTGTTGTCGATGATGCGGGTTTCGCTGCTGTTGTTGCTGCCCATGATGTCGTTGTTGAGCACCGCTTCCAGGTTCCATTTCTCGTCCAGGGCGCGTTGGCTCAAGTGGTCGGCACCCAGTAGGCCCTGCTCTTCGCCCGTGAGAGCCACAAAAATAATGGTGGCCGGAAACCGTGCTTTGCTCATCACCCGGCACAGTTCCAGCACCGCCGCCGTACCCGACCCGTCGTCGTTGGCACCGGGCGCGTCGGCCTCGCGGTTCATAATGTTGGTGTTGCGGCTGTCCATGTGGCCCTGCACCAAAAAAATGCGCGTGTCGGTGGGGTCGGTGCCTTTCAGGGTGGCCATCACGTTGCCCATGTCGGCGGGTTTGTCTACCCGTTTGCCGTCGGCGGGCAGTGTCCAGGTATCCAGCGTAGCCGTAAGCCGCCCCTCTGCCTGCCGGGCGTAGGCCTGAAACCGCCCCAAAATCCATTGCCGGGCCGCCCCAATGCCCTTTTTAGGGTCGGTGGTGGTGGATAGGGTGTGGCGCGTGCCGAACCTGGTAAGGCCGTTGATGTGCGCCCGCAGACTATCGGCAGAGAGTTGGGCCACCAGATCGGCAATAGCGGGGTCGCGCTGCACGGTGGTTTGGGCCAGCGCGGGCGGGGTGAGCAGAGCCAGCAGCGCGGCAGTTTTCAGGAAAGAATTGGGCATAGGGTAGGAGTTGATTAGGAGTTGGTTAGTATGATATTCTCGGCGTAGCCCCCCGCCCTAAAGGGTGCCCGCTTGCGCCCACGTAGGCTTTCGCGCAGACTGTACGCGCAAGCAGGGCACCCTTTAGGGCGGGGGGTAATCTGCGTCTGGGTTACGCCTGGTACGTACCTGCTCACCCCGCCAACTCCCGTAGTTGGCGTACCAGGACTTCGTTGATCCGAACGTAACTTTCGTGCGTCCAGCCCGCAATGTGGGGGGTCAGCACCACGCTGTCCGACTGGCGAAGGTAATCGAAATTGGCTTGTTGGGCGGGGGTGAGGGTGGCTAGCTTTTCATTTTCGAGCACGTCCAGACAAGCCCCGCGCACTTTTCCCGACCGCAAGCCCGATACCACCGCCGTCAGCGATGCCACTTCGCCGCGCGAGGCATTAACCAGAAAAAACGGTTTCGCCATCTGCTTAATAAAATCGTCGTTTATCCAGAGCCGGGTATCGGGGTTGAGCGGTACGTGCAGGCTCAGTACGTCGGCTTCGGCCCTGATCTGCGCCACGGTGGCAGCTTGGGCAAACTCGTCGGCATAGTTCTGGCGGTATTTGTCGAAAGCCAGCACCCGGCACCCGAAACCACTGAGGCGGCGGGCGGTGGCTTGGCCGTTGTTGCCGTAGCCGAACAGCCCCACGGTTTTGCCCATTAGCTCCAGGCCCCGGTTGCCTTCGCGATCCCAGGTACCGTGGCGAACCTGCCGGTCGGCCCGGAGCAGGTTTCGGAACAGGGCCAGCAACGTACCCAGCACGTATTCGGCCACGGCATCGCGGTTGCCCTCGCCAGCATGAACCACCCGGATGCCCCGCCGCCCGGCTTCGTCGAGGTCGATCAGATCCAGACCGGCCCCGGCGCGGCCCACGAAGATCAGGGCGGGGGCGGCGGCCAGCAGTTCGGCATCCACGCGGGTTTTGCTGCGGATAATCAGCCCCTGGAACGGGGGCAGGGTGGCGAGCAGCGTCTTCCGGTCAATGGCAGGCAGGTACGTGTAGGTAAAACCGGCCTCTTGCAGCATGGAAAACAGCGACGGATGCATCTCGTCGGCAATGAGAATGGCGGGCGGGGTGGCTGACATGGGTGGAAGTGTGTAACTTGCAACAACAATTAACAACATTCGGTTAGCAGGAAACAAGGTCGGCGGGTAAAAATCCGTTCGGCAGTACGGCTACCGACCGGCTCTTTTTGGGCAACGTGCCCAATAAAGGCGCACCACCGCGAGGTCAATGGAAGAACAACCCAACAATAATACCGGCGAAAACCGGCCCGGTGGGCAGGGAGACCGGAACCGGAACAGAAACCGGAATCGTAACAAAAACCGGGGTCGCGATGGTAGCCCCCGCGCCGACCAGCCCGGCAGAACGCCCTACGAACGACCGGAGGGGCAGGACGAAAACCCCACCGGAATTTATGCCGGAGAAAATACATCCCAAACAGACGGGCCACCGGCCAACGCCAATACCGACGTACCTGCGGCCCAAAACCAACCCCGCTCCGGCCAGCAACAACCCCGCCCCGACCGACCAGACCGTGACCGCCGCGACCAACCCCGCGACGGGCAGGATCGCCGTACTAGCGACCGTGACCGTTCTGCCGACCGACCTGAACGGGGTAGCAATGACCGACCAAACCGCGACCGGCCCGAACGGTCTGGCTCTGAACGGTCTGGCATTGAGCGTTTTAGCCGTTCCGGGCGCGACTCGGCGCGGCCCGCTTCCGGCCAATTTGGGGCAGGACGGGCCGAGCGTAGCGAACCTGCCGAACGTCCCCAGCGCGAGCGCAGCATCTACGACCGCGACGAAGACAACGTACCTGAACGCCAGGAGCAGTATGAGCCGATGGCCATTGAGCGGCAGGCGGGCGAGTCGGTTTTTGAGGTCGATGACCAGCCAACGGGCGGAGCGTCGCGCCCGCCTTTGGCCGACGACAGCACCCGCGAACGGTTGATTGTGGGCATTTCGCTGGGCGATTTCAACGGTATTGGCCCCGAAGTGATTCTGAAAGCGTTGCAGTACAACCAGTTGAACAAACGCTGTACGCCGGTTATTTACGGCTCCATGCGGGTGCTCAACCGGTACCGTAACCTGCTGAACCTGAAAGAGTGGACCCTGAACGGCATTCAGCAGGTAGAGGAAGTGAACCACCGCCTCACCAACGTCATTACGTGCTTCAGCGATACCCTTCCCGTGCCCGTGGCCGAGGGTGCCGAGGGTGAAACGCCGCCCACCCCGCTGCCCGCCGCCGATATTCAGCCGGGCAAGGTCACGCCCGAAGCCGGTATGGCCGCGTTTGCGTGCCTGAGCCGCGCCGTAGAAGACCTCAAAGCCGGAAAAATTCACGCCCTGGTCACGGCTCCCATCAATAAGCACAACATCCAGTCGGCGGCGTTTGCCTTCCCCGGCCACACCGAATACTTGGCCCACGCCTTTGGCCAAGCCGACAACCTGATGTTTTTGGTGAGCGATGTGTTGCGGGTGGGTGTGGTGACGGGCCACGTGCCACTGAGCAAAGTGCGGCAGGGCATTCACCGGGGCGTGATTGCCCAGAAACTGGAGATGATGACCAAATCGCTGAAGCAGGATTTTGGCATTCAGCGGCCCAAAATTGCCGTGTTGGGCCTGAATCCCCACGCCGGGGAGCGCGGGCTTTTGGGCAACGAAGAAACTGACATCATTGCGCCCCTCCTGACCGATTTGCGCCAGAAAGGGCAGTTGGTCTATGGCCCGTTTCCGGCAGACGGTTTTTTTGGCACCCGTGCCTACCGCAAGTACGATGCCGTGCTGGCCATGTACCACGATCAGGGCCTGATACCCTTCAAATTGCTTGCCTTTGAGGAAGGCGTAAACGTCACGGCGGGGATGCCTGTGGTGCGTACCTCGCCCGACCACGGCACCGCCTACGACATTGCCGGGAAGGGCGTGGCCGACGAAACATCGATGGTGCAGGCCATCTACACCGCTTGCGACATGGTTCGGCGGCGGCAGGAATACCAGGAATTAACGGCTAACGCCCTAAAAAAATAACACAGTGCTCAAATCAATGACCGGCTTCGGCACCACCACGGTGGAAGCCAACGGACTGTCGGCAACGGCGGAAGTGAAGACCCTCAACTCGAAATTTCTGGACATTTTTTGCCGGTTGCCCCGCAGCCACAACGACCGCGAGATCGAGATACGCGCCCTGCTGACGCAGCAACTGGAGCGCGGAAAGGTGGAATTTAACCTCAACCTGGCCCGCACCACCGACCTGCGCCCGACCATGACCGTGAACCGCCCGCTGGTGGCGGCCTACATCAAAGACCTCACCGATGCCGCCCGCGAGACGTACCTGAGCCTCTCGCCGGATGAGGTGTTCAAGCTGGCCCTGGGCCTACCCAACGCTTACCTGAGCGACAGTAGTAGCCAAACTGACACGGCACAAGAAGACTGGGCTACCGTTCAACAGGCTGTGAATGAGGCTATTCGGCGGTGCAACGAGTTCCGGCAGCAGGAGGGAGCCGCCCTGGAAGGCAAATTCCGGGAGTATATCCAGACCATCACCAACCGCCTGGCCGACGTGGAGAAGCAGGACGTACTCCGCATTCCGGGGGTGCGTGAACGGATGCGAACGCACGTAACGGACCTGCTGGGGAATGACGAATACGACAGAAACCGGTTCGAGCAGGAGTTGGTCTATTTCATCGAAAAATTCGACATTTCGGAAGAAAAAGTACGGCTCACCAACCATCTGAGCTATTTCATGGAAGTGCTGGAATCGGAGGAGGCAAATGGCAAGAAGCTCTCTTTCATTGCGCAGGAAATTGGCCGCGAAATCAACACCATCGGCTCCAAAGCCAACGATGCCACCATGCAGCGGTTTGTGGTGGAGATGAAAGACGAGTTGGAAAAAATTAAGGAGCAAACCCTCAACATTATCTGATCCGCCCGGTTCGCGTTGCCAACGTACCTGCCCATGAACCGCCTGTTGTTGCCCTTCTACGAAACCCCCGACACCCTCACGCTGGCGCAGCAGTTGCTGGGGTGCGAACTGGTACACGAGTCGGCGGAGGGCGTGGCGGCGGGGCTGATTGTGGAAACCGAAGGCTACCTCACCGGCGACCCCGCTTGCCACGCCTACCGCCGCGCCACGGCCCGCAACGCGGCCATGTTTGGCCCGCCAGGTACGTTGTATGTGTACCAGATTTACAACCACTATCACTGCATCAACGTGGTGAGCGGCCCCGAAGGCGTGGGCGAGGCGGTGCTCATTCGCGCCCTGCAACCCATTGAAGGCGTTGCGTTGATGGCTTTGCGCCGCAACGAAGCGGTCAAAACGGGCTTTGAACGCTACCGAAACAATACCGTTGACCCCACCACCCCGGCGGGCCTGAAAAGCCTGTGCAACGGCCCCGCCAAGCTGGTTATCTCGCTGGGAATCAGCCGAGTGCGTGATAATTTTTCGTCGCTCCTCACGGGCAACATCTACATTCGCCCCCGCCAACTGACTGATTTTGAGCAGGTGACAACGACCCGCATTGGTCTCACGCAGGGGGCCGACCTGCCCTACCGCTACTACGTGAAGGGCAACCCGTTTGTGAGCCGAAAATGAACGCGGGGTTAGTGCCCGGCGGCGGTGTAGGCCACGAATCGGTCTTTCAGTAGCCGCGCTACCGGCCCCACCCGCCCGTTGCCAATGGGTTGCCCGCCAACGGCCACAATGGGCAGCACTTTTTTGTTGCTGCTGGTGGTAAACAGTTCGCTGGCCTGGGCCAATTCCGTAAGCATCACCGGGCGTTCTTCCACCTCGAAATCGGGCGCGGCCAGGTCCAGAATGGTGCGGCGGGTGATGCCGTAAAGGATGTGTCGGTTGGGCGTGATGAGCCGGTTGCCCACCACCAAAAACACGTTGCTGCGGCTCAGTTCGCTGATTTCGCCGTCTTTTACATAGAGCGCGTCCTGGGCGTTGGCTGCTTTCAGTTCGCCCGCCAACAGCATAATTCGCTTGTAATCCGTTGATTTTACCTCAGCCATCTCGCGCACGTATTCGTGCAGAATCAGCCGGATTCCCTCTTCGTAGTGCCAGTCGGGAACGGGGTGGATGGGTTCGGTCAGGATTAGCAGATTGGGCGTGCCGATGGTGATGCTGTCGGGCGCGTAACCACCGGTCAGAATAAGGCGGAACGCCACATCGGGCTGGCCGGAGCGGGCCAGCAAATCGAGCAAAACGGCGTGCATCTCGGCTTGCGAGAGGGGCAGGGGCAGGTGCATCCGGGCGGCAGAGGCACTAAACCGCGCCCAGTACAAATCCCAGCGGAAGGGCTGGCCGTCGTAGGTCAGAAAATAGTCGAACAGGCCGTAGCCGCGCAGCAGACCGAGGTCGGTAACGCCCACGCCGATCTCGTCAACTGGCTGGGTACGTCCGTTTATGTAGCCGAAGTAGGGCATAGTACTAAAAATGACCCTGAACGGGCTTGTTGTTTCCCGCGCAAACTAAATCTGCGTAGACTAAGAAGCAACTGAAACCAACGTTCAGGGTCGAAAAAAAGGAGTCATGCCGGGCTACCGCAAGTTAGCAGCCATGTTGGCCCAGGTTTTTTTCCAGGATTGAGTGCTCAGAAACTGGTCAATGGCCTCGCGGTTGTGGGGGTGCCGGTTGTCGAGGGCGTTCTGGATGGCAGCCTCGAAGGCGGCGGCGGTATCGGCAATCTGGGTGAAGCCTTTTTCGCCGTAGGTACGTACCACATCCCGGATTGGCGTGGAGACCGTGGGCAACCCGGCGGCCAGGTATTCGGGCGTTTTGGTGGGGCTGATAAACCGCGTCGAATCATTGAGAGCAAAGGGCAACATGGCCACGTCCCAATGGCTGAAATAGGCCGGTAGCTGGCCGTATTTTTTCATGCCCAAGTAATGCACGTTGGGCAAGTGGGGCAGCGTGGCGGGGTCAATCTTTACTACGGGGCCAATGATGACAAAATGCCACTGAGGTTGGCGCAGGGCCAGGTCGTGCAGCAGGTCAACGTCGAACCGCTCGTCTACCACGCCCGAAAAACCAATGCGCGGGTGCGGAATGTGCGCCTGGTCGGCGGGGTCGGGCTGGGGTTGGCGGGCCTGGGCGAAGTGCGCAAAATCAATACTACTCGGAAAGGCACGTACCTGGGCGTGGTGGGGGCGTTTAGCTTCATACAGACTATACCCACCGGTAAACACCTGGTCGGCGCGGGCCAACAGGGTCTTTTCCAGATCGATCAGTTCGCGGGGGGCACCCCAAAACGCCGACAGTTCGTCCATGCAGTCGTAAACGGTGCGGGTGGGCGTAAGGTGGTCGGAAAAAAGCAGGGCCATCGGCGTGTAGTACCAAGCCACAAAGCTGGTTATCTGCCGCGACTCCAGGAGTTGATCGACCATGCGCCGCTGGTAGGCCAACACGTCCTCAAACGGTGTGCCGTGGGGTATGTGGGGCACCACCACAAACAGGTTCTCGCCTTCGGTGCGGACTTCCACCCGCAATTCATCGCCCCAAACGGGTTCTTCCAAAAACCAGACGGTAACTTCCCGGCTGGCCTGACTCATGAGGTGCTGAGGGCGTTGGTACACAAAATCCCACCGCAGGTGCGAAAAACAAAGCAGATGAGCGGGAAGTTCGGTGAGCGGTTCAGGGGCAACGGGAACCTGGGTTAGTTTACCGGTCAATTCCGCAGTAGCGGACGTAGAGGGTACAGACAGATCGTTGGTTAGTTGGTCAGATGAAGTCGTTGGGTGGTCACTAAATTTCATGTGCAGGGAAGAATACGGTTAACAAAAAGCCAATTCGTACCAACATCTGCGGGCAGTATGTCTGTGGGTCAACTGCCTGGTTGGCCCCTCATTTACATGGATTTGCCCGGCCTGAAAGCGGTCTGATCGGCTAGCTACCTGTTGGCAGTATGTACAATGAAAACATGTTACGCAACGCATTGTTACCGTTGCATAAAATTTACTGAGCCAACGGCCCGGCACATTCGGGCCGCGCCGGGCGGCTCAGTAGGCACTGGCTATTTCGCCTTCGTTCAGTTCCCAGAGGTAGCCATCGGGGTCGGAAAAATAGAGCTGCACCACCCCATCAAACCGTACCTGCTTGTGCAAGGGAATGTTTTTGGCCGTCAGGTACGTCTCGGCCTGGGCAATGTTGCGCACAAACAACGCCATGTGGCTGGCGTTGCGGTCGTGAATAATGGCCTCGGTGCGCCCCGCCATGAGGTGAATTTGCTGGCCGTTGCCCACACTAAACCACGCCCGGATGGCTTTCAGGTTGTCGGGCACGGGGATGGGCGTGAGGCCCATCACGTCGCGGAAAAACGCCGTGCTCACGGCCATGTCTTTCACGTGCAGAGCCAGGTGGTTGTGGCCTGTGATGCCCAGTTTGGTCTGGCCAACAGCAGTTTGGGCCACCAGTAGTATCAAGAATAGAAGTCGCATAGTTTATTTTTTGTGTAGAGACGCATCGTTGCGTCTCAGACCATCGCGAAGCAGTGGGGTAGAATTTAATTTGATATAAAAATGCTTCGCGCTGGTCTGAGACGCAACGATGCGTCTCTACATGCACGGCCACATCAATTCACCAACACGGCCACGGAAACAGGCCCGTCGGCGGTTTGGCCTTGCAGGATGTAGCGGCCTGGTAGAAGACCCCGTAGCGGAAACGTGCGGCGGTGGTTGCCCGCAGGTACGTTGGTTTCGGCCTGGTTTCCTACCTGTTGGCCCAGCGTGTTGAGCAACGTGAGCGTGAGCGGCCCGGCGGTGTGGGTCGTGAATTCGGCCATCAGTACGTCGGCACCGGGGTTGGGGAATACGCGCAACGCCGTGGGGGTTTCGGTGGCCAGCACCAGCGTTTCGGTGGGTGGGTTTACCTGCGTAACGGTCTTCAAAATCAGGTTGTTGGGGTCGAGCACCGCGCCCGTGATGGGGCCGCTGCCCGTGACCGTAAACGACTGCACCCGCTGGTCGTTCAGGACGGTAACAACCTGGTTGCCCACTACCGACTGGAGGCTGATCTGCACCGGCATCGTGAACGAGGTGGGGTTGGTGCCCGCCGTTTGTTCCAGCCGCACCACCGCCCGGTTGGTACCCGCCACCGGGGCCACCGACCAGGTGTAGGCCGGAAACCCTTCGCCGTAGACCCACTGCCGGAAAAAATAGCCCAACGGCTTGCCCGTGGCCGTTTCCATGCTCCGTTGCAGGTCTTCGGTTACGGCGGTTCCGTAGGCTACCGAAGAAGTCAAATAGGCCCGCATCCCCTTGAAATAGTCGGCATCGCCCAGCACGCCGCGCAACATATGCAACACCACGGCCCCTTTGGCATAACTGCGGTTATAGTTGAAAATCTGGTTGATGTTGTGCGGACTTTGCACATACAACGTACCAGTGGCTTGCCGTGCCTGGGCCATAAAATTGGCCATGTAGCTCTGGTAGGCCGTTTGCCCGCTCAAGGCTTCGCGGTAGAGGGCTTCGCCATAGGAGGCAAACCCTTCGTTAAGCCAGATATTTTCCCAGTTGCGGCAAGTAATCTTGTCGCCGAACCACTGGTGCATCAACTCGTGCGATATTACGTCGCGGGTCAACGCCGATTTGGTCATCGACGAGATGGTTTGGTGTTCCATGCCCCCCGCCCACAAAAACTGGGCGTGGCCATATTTTTCCCGGATGAACGGATAGGTACCGAACAGGTCGGAGAAAACGGCAATCATGTTGTTGGTTTCCGTCAGCGCGGTTCGGGCGGCGGGCAGGTCTTCGGGGAAAATATAGTGCGTCACGGGCATGGTTTGGCCCTGGTACGTGACGGGGTTGTCGTATTGGGCGTAGTTGGAACTGGCCACCGAGATGAGGTACTGCGCAATGGGGTAGCTGTTTTTCCAGCGGTAGGTTTTGGTGCCGTTGGCGTTGGTGGTGATGCCCTGAAGCAACCCGTTGGAGGCCGACACCATGACCGCCGGGGCCGTGATGTTCACCGCGCTCGAATCGGCTTTGTCGGCGGGGGTGTCTTTGCACGGGAACCAGTCGGAGGCCCCAAACGGCTCGCTGAGGCTGTATACCACGGGGTCTTTGGTAGTTTCGTGGGTGCCAAACACAAACGCCTGGTCGGTGATGCCCGCGTTGGGCGTGTTGGGCAGGCCCTGGTAAAAGACCGTTACGCGTCCGGTTTGGCCCCGGCTTAGGGGCTGGGGAAGGCTGATGGTGAGGCGATTCTGGTCGTGAACGGCGGTCAGCTTCTGCGCCCCCGCTTTCACCGAATCGACTTTCAGAATTGAATTCAAATCCAGAAAAAACTGCGTAATACTGGGCGCAACCGCTTTGAAGGTCACAGTGGTGGCCCCGCGCACGTAGTTGGGGGCCAGCGTGAGGGTAATATCCAGCCCATAATACGTCACGTCGATGGTCGAATCACCGGCGGAGATCACGGTGGGGGCCAGTAAGCGGCCTTGTTTGCGGGGGTCAGTCGAACCATAATACCCCAACCGGCCCTGGGCGCAGATTTCGGCACCGGT
>JAYUKZ010000154.1:0-14310 GCA_043763995.1 Fibrella sp. | reverse complement strand
TTTCGGGTTCCGACGCGTGCGATTCCTTGCCGAAAAGCCGGATGGCCATGCTCTGCACTGTAGGGCTAAACTGCCCCGCCACCCGCACTACCTCGTGCAGGGGGTAGCCGGGTACGTTGTGCAGGGCAAACACATAGTCGGGGCGGAGGTCAGCAAACAGGGGGTCGTCCAGCACCGCCATTGCACCTTTTCCGGTCTCTTCAGCGGGCTGAAACAGCAACACCACCCGCCCGGCATCAAAACGGCATTGACTCAGCCACGGGGCCAACCCCGCCAACAGCGCGGCGTGACCATCGTGCCCGCACAGATGTGCCACGCCGGGATTCACTGACCGGTGCGTAACCTGATTTACCTCCTGGATGGGCAGGGCATCCAGTTCAGCCCGAAACAGTAGTGTCGGCCCCGTTTCGGCAAACGAGAATACCACGGCCAAGCCGGTGCCGCCCAAACCCGTAACCATACGGGTGGGTGCGTAGGGCCGGATGAAATCGGCCAGGCGGCGGGCGGTTTCCGTTTCTGCGCCCGACAGTTCAGGGTGGCGGTGCAGGTCGTGGCGGAGGGCGGTTGGGAGGGGTAACATAGCGGTTGGGAGACGGTGGGTGGGGCAATGAGGAGGGCTGGCACAAGCCACAAATATAGACGCTTACCGCCCTGGTTGTTGGTTTGGCTCACTGTTGGCCACAGGTACGTTGCCGGAGGCTAAAAACGGGATTGGCAAGGTGTCTTTCGGGCAGTTCTGCCGATGATTTTGGGCTGATTATTGCTTTACTGGCCCAAAAGCCCTACTTTTGCCCCACGTTCAATTGAACCACTACCGAATTTATTCCTGCCGGGTTGGCGGAACCGGTAGACGCGATGGTCTCAAACACCATTGTTCGCAAGGACATGCCGGTTCGAGTCCGGCACCCGGTACAATCACTCCCCACAACTCACTGTAAATCAATGAATTGTGGGGATTTTTCTATCATTACCGAAACCTTACCGAAACAAACCCAAAAATACCTCCACTCATTAAGCTGTATAAGTGAGGTGGAATGATGGGTAAGAAGGCTGAAATACCACCCACCTTGCTTTGCTCCCGGGGTATCAAAACTCCCTACATACGGTCAGACCTGCCGCACTTTGCTCTAATTATGTGTTCAAACCACAATTAGAATCCCGGCACCACTCCCGACATTCTATCTGAGAAAATACCCGACAAATAGCCATTTACTACGGGCTAGTCGCTGCAAATAATGCGCTTAATTAACTATCAGTCAGTAGCTTACAACTATATACGCCCTCAACTATTTTAACAAGTTGATTTTTGACGATATACGCGAATCACTGAGCAGCGGTTAACAGAAGCGGGTAGTACTGGCTATTCCCCATACCCCTCCCGTCAGGTACTCTTATTGGCAGCTGGTTGTATGGCATTAAGGGTTTTGACCGAATTAAAACGGAGTTCCTTTCTAGGCAAGTCAGTGGCTTAAAGTTGGTTAGCTTGGATTTTGTCAACCATACCCCCGAATTTCGACACCGTTTTTTTTGGGTAGGGACAACGGTTAACGGGAACAGGCAGGGGGCTTTGCTTCATACCCCTCCCCTTGTTTACTGTTGATGCCGTTCCCTTCCCCGTTTGCGCTGGTGGCATCTGTGACACAACGGGGCTAAGTTGCCGGGGTCATACGGTGAACCGCCTAACCGGATGGGTTGTATATGGTCAACCATTTGGGCGGGTGTCGGTATCTTACGGCTCATGCACTCGCGGCAAAAGGGTTCAGTATCGAGTACCTGTTTGCGTAGTTTTTTCCATCGTGCCAGGCGGTAAAGGTTTTCCGGTATGTCTCCGGCTCCGGCTCTGGCTCCGGTTGGGCTGGCATACGTTTTCGTCTGTTTGGTGGGTGGACTTTTCTTCATCCACGGACGGACGGGGTTGTTAGTGGTCGGCATAGTGATTGGTTGTTAGAAGATTAGGGGTTCAAACGCTACCCGTTATTTAGCACATCTTCCAACAGGGTAGCCATATCAAACGGACTGTCAGCAGTTGCCGAAGCGACTAAGCCCAACATCTTCCGTAGTTGGCGTTTGCGGGCTTTGCGGTCTTCAGAGGTCAGCACCTCTTCCGGTATAGCCTTCAGCTTTTGAGTCAGCAGGTCTTCCACACTGAAGCCGTGTAGGGCTTCGAGGTCTTTCAGCACCAGTAAGGGAAGCATTGAAGCGGGAAGGTCTTTTTTGTTGGTAGGCATGGCACCAGCGGGGGTTTTGTGGATTCGTCGGTAGGTGTCGAGTAGGTCAGCTTTGCAGAGGTCAACGAATACTGGGTTAAACAGATCAGCGACCAACACCCGTTGTTTGAAATAGACTTCAGGCTTTTTGTAGTGGTTTTCCACCTTCAGACAATACTTACCGGGTTTGAACCCAAAGTCTTCCTGAAGGGATTGTTTGGCGTACCCTTTGACCTTATGACTAAAGTTCTGGTGTGCGTCGTATAGCTTCACCCGTAGGGCTTGGGAGTCGAACTCCTTACTGGCTTTGTTGAGGTAGCCACGCGCCACGAATCCCGGTAACCGGGTATGGTTGGCCAACATCACATCTACCCGAAGCGGTACGGTTACGAATTGCCCGAACTCAAAAACCTCTACTGTGCCGGAAAAGACATTAAGGCCAATTACCTGAGCAACGTAATCTATTGCTTCCCGAAGATCATTGATGCCAGCGGGGTAGTTATGTCCTCTGCACAAGTACGGTAAGCTACCGCTAATCCTAAGTTCCTGAAGCGGGGCTTTGTATTGCACTTTCAGCGGACAAACCCCCTCCAAACGGTATTGTTGCCAGCCCTGCCATACGTTACCCGTGTCGGTGAGGTACGTTAGATTCGGCGTATTTTTGCCCGTGAAGAGGGAAACTCCAATATGGTCAAACATGGCGGGTTTCGTTTTTTCTATCCAAAAACAGGAAAGGGACTACCCATTGGATAGCCCCTTTTTCGTTTACTAGCCGATTAGACCACGATAGGGTTTTGCGTTCTGAGTTCTGCGTTTAGCAGGGTCAGCACCTCTTCGCGTTGATCGTAGAAGCCGGGATAAAGACGAATGTCTATCGTGTTCCGACAATTGTCTAACGTGCGGACTAATACCACTAAGTCCGGCGTTTGCTCCATCTTCCCGCGTTCGTCAGTTCTGCCAACATCGGCAAAGCCCAAGAGTAGGGGGTAACAGCTACATTCCCATACTGAGAAGCTTACCCGTTGCTCCGTAATGTCGTTAGGAATACAGTACGGACTTTCGCTGTCTTTGCTCGTAAACCGGGCTTTGAAATCGGCAACCTTTTTGTGTGTTGCGGCTCTTCCTGTGCGGGCAATACGTTG
Organism: Fibrella sp.; assembly: GCA_043763995.1. Classification (GTDB taxonomy): domain Bacteria; phylum Bacteroidota; class Bacteroidia; order Cytophagales; family Spirosomataceae; genus Fibrella. Next base: position 10,961 of record JAYUKZ010000154.1, on the reverse strand, counting down.
GAAACCTTCGGGGTCTATTGAGAAGTTTATCCGAAGTGGAAGCAGGTCTGAACTTCCCGGTTGTCGGTAGAAACTGACCTTTGTTTCGGGGTTGCGGTGGTAGATCAGCCTCTTTTCGATAGCTTTGATTAGTTGCTTGTTCATGGCTCCGATAAGGTTTAGGCGTTGGGCTGATTGTTCCGAAGCAATCCTTTCGCCTGAATCTTATTGCGAGTCAGGAACGCTTGCACGTCTTGTGCCGTGAACCATATTTTGGGGCCTACCTGGCTGAAGTCAATCAGCAATTTATCTCTGTAGTTCTGCAACGTCTTCGCGCTACAATCCAACATCTTGCAGACCTCTTCAGGGTTGTACGTCACCGTATCGAGTTGGTCAGGAGTAATCTTATCCAACTTGCTTTCCAAGCGGGTCAGGGTGCATTGCAGGGCTTTGTAGTCCTCTGCCGTTATCAGTTTGGTTTCCATCGGTTGCGGGGCTTAGAGGGCTTTAGATTTGGCTCCGGCTTCTACTGTCGGGTTGTCTAACCATTCCTGTATGGCTTCGTAGAACCAAATGTTTTCCGCAAGTGAGGAATGGTTTAGGTGTTCGTCTGTCTGGGTCAGATACGACATGAACCACGCACGTAACGCGCCTCTAAACTTAATCAGATCGTTGGCATCCGATACAATGTCGAATACGGGACTATTCTCGGCAATACCGGGAATAGAGGCTTTGGGGGGTGTAACAGGCATATTTGACTCGGTTTAAATTGATTACCGGGTCAAAAGTCAGCGGGGGGAAGGGTGTCAGCAGGAACCAGAACCAGAAATTTTTTGCAGTCTACAGTTCCTCTTGATTATCAGAGTTTTTACGTCCTTCTATCAGCATTCTAAGTTTGCCTGGCTCGGCAGAAACGGGTCTGCGTTGCATGATTGGTGCGTATTTTTTGAAGAACTGCGTAAGATCGTCGCTGAATACGTCATGTCTTGATTTATCATATTGCATGAACGGTACTCCCGCTTTAAACATCAATTCAGCACCAAACCGGCAAAGGGCTTGTGTACCTAATCTTGTGTTGTGAAACAGGTAGTAGTACAGTTCTTCTATGGTTTCTTTCCTCCGTATGGTCAGGTAATCGGGTGAACCCCACTTTTCGTACTCTGTGTATTTTTCTAGTTGGTAGGCTTCATCGCTGAAAAAGTGGCCTTTGTTTTCGATGTCATGTTCTGAATACCTCTTGTCCTGGATAGCTTCAATAATAAAGCGAAGCATTGGCGGGTAGCTAATTTTCACTGTTTGTTCCTGTATTCCATTGATCGACGTACCATCTTTTACTTTGATTGAGATACTGTGTATGTGTTCCCAATTCGGTAGTTGCATATGTTGGTACAACTCAATACCATGCCTGGTATCGGGCTTGCGATAGAACTCGCGTTCCTCTGCCCATTTGGTTTTATCCCTTTCAAAATCTTCAGTGTATTGAATACTTATATACCCGAAGATCCAATGAATATCTGTCCTTATTGCGTCTGGTATTGCGTGTAGACTTAAAAACGCGTCAACTTTCGCGGCAGTGGTGGCTTCAAGTCGAAAAGACCTTACCCGCTTCAGATCAAAGTAGTATTCAAGGTGTGCGATAGAAGCAAAGTAGGCTTCCTGCTCCGGTGAAGGCTTGCGATGGTTCATCTATCCAAGTGTGAAGAGGGTAACAGAAGAGGGGGGGTAAGAAATCATACCCGAAAAGGCATACAATAAAGACCTACCCGAAAAGTGAGGTCAGGGCATGGTCTGTGACTTCGGTATCAAAGTCATTGATGTACTTCTCTGTGATGTTGATTTTAGAGTGCCTGAGTAGCTTCGATATGGCGTATACGTCTTTGATTTTCCTACGGCCTAAGTCTGCGAAGGTGTGCCGGGCTGAATGAAAAGAAACGTCTTTAGCTATGCCAGTTTTTAGACAGATCGTCTTTAGGTACTTATTGATGAGGGCATTTTTCCGTGAAATCTCTTGCAGTAAGTCCGCTTCAGTTTCGTAGGTACGTTGGCTATTCAGTAGCGGGAAAATGTAGTCTTCCGGTTTGTTACTTGCCTTACGGTAATGGCCCAAGATTGCTTCTGCCTGTTTGGGTAACTGTATGGTATGGCTTTGCCGGGTGACGTGCTGGGTCTTGCGCATCACATACGACAACCTACCACCGCTTACATTTTGCCACTTCATACAAGCCACGTCGCTAAACCGGACACCCGCCGTGTAGTAGGCAAATAACCAGTAATTACGGGTGTGCCATAACAGCGAGCCTTCCGGGAAATCAGTGTCGATAAATGCCTGTAATTCCACTTCAGTAAGCCGGATTCGTTCGGGTTTTGCTTCCGTCATTTTGAAGCCTAGAAACGGGTTTTCCTGCCGTTTTAACAGTCCCTCTTCCATTGCCCTACCGATTACAGTCCGAATCTTGGATAAGCCCTTATTCGCCGTATTCAGGCTGTTGCCTTTGGTTTTGATTAGCCACTCGTGGAAGGTGAAGAGGGTAGCCGTAGTAATGTCGGCAAAGGCTAGATTATCCTTCCCGGTGTACTCCCGAAACTTGTTTACCTCTGTGCGAACGTTGCGTCCGGTGTTGTAGGCTTGCTTCAGAATGAAGGTATCGGCAAAGGCAAAGAATGAAGCTGAATCCTTCCCTTTCAGGTAGTCGAAAACTACGGCGGCGGTTGCCCCTTTCACCTCTGCTTTGATCGTAGTGGCTTGCCCCTTCAGTTCGTTGATACGGGTGTTGACCTCTCGGTATAATGGATAGGTTCGCCGAACCTCTTTCTTTAACGGGTTCCAGTCTTTTTTTGGAATGTCGAAGCCAGTGTAAATACGCTTGATCTTGCGATCTTCTGTAATCCGAAGGAACAGGGCATGGCTACCGTCTGCCTTTGGTCTGTGATTGAGTTCTGCCGCGAAAGTGAAGGCATTAACGATATTCCGGCTATTAGTCGGGTCTGTAGTCATTGTATGGTCTGTTTCGTTTTACTATCCGGCTCCAAGATACTTTACCGAAACAGTTTACCGAAACATTACCGAAACAAATCTTACTTTATTATGCTTTTAAACGCTTTCATCTACTTTGACTTTACCTTACAATGTTCTGTATTTCAGGCATTTAAAATATTTGTGAATGCAAGATAAGGTACATATTCGAGTCCGGCACCCGGTACAAAAGCCCTCAAGAAGGGTAAACAAAAGACAAGTAAAAGCTCTGATTATCAGAGCTTTTACTGTTTTAGGGCGTTCCTGTTTTCTGTTGATTTACTGTTGTTTTGCTATTTTTTGTTACTCATTTGTTACTCGTTTTCAGGGCTTATGCGTATGTTTACCAATGGATTACAACATCCAAACAAAGGCAAAAACAACGTATGGCTATCAAACTCAGGAAAAAAGCACTGGCAAGCGGTAAATTAAGCCTCTACCTTGACAGTTGGGACGGGGAGCAGCGGCAATATGAGTTCCTCAAACTATACCTCTACCCACGTCCCAAAGACCCTTTAGAGAAAGAGCATAACCGGGAATCGCTCAAAACGGCTGAAGCCATACGGGCAAAACGGGAACTGTTGGCCGCGTCCGATGAAAACGGCCTCACACCCGCCTTTAAAAAGAAGGTCAATTTCCTAGAGTACTTTGATGGCTATATCAACGCGTACACCAAGAAAGATGTACGAATGTTCAGGTACACGGTTAAGTACCTTAGAGAGTACGCCCAAACCGATTACCTAGCCACCAGGGCCGTTACCGAGAACTTTTGCAAGGGCTTCAGGGAGTTCATGGATAACCACCCCAACCTAAACGGGGAAACCCCCTATGACTTCTTTGCTAAGTTTAAGAAGGTCATAAAACAGGCCGTTCGGGATAAGCTGTTCACGGTGAACCCCGCTCAAGAGGTGCAAAACAAGCGGGTTGAACAGGTGGTCGCCAAAGATATTCTGACCGTTGAGGAGGTTCAACTACTGGCTAAAACGCACTGTGGTAATGAGACCGTGAAGCGGGCTTTCCTCTTTGCTTGTAATACGGGGTTGCGGTGGTGCGATGTGAAAACCTTGCAGTGGAAACACATACAGACCGGCTCTCTGCAAATGACCCAACAGAAAACAGGCAAGCCCGTTATCATAAACCTCAACCCAACCGCCCAACGGCTATTAGGCGCAACAGGCAAGCCCGCAGAATCTGTATTTACCCTCCCCTCCCATACGGGTATGCTCAAGGCCATACGCCACTGGAAAGACCGGGCGGGCCTCAGCAAAACCGTCACGTTCCACGTTGCCCGTCACTCGTTCGCTACGAACCTGTTGATCTATGAGACCGATGTAAAAACGGTTTCCTCCCTGCTAGGCCATACCAGCTTGGAACACACCCAAAAGTACGTGCGCGTTGTGGAGGCACTGAAACAAACAGCCGTTAACCGTCTACCTGAAATAGAACTGTAAAATGGGATATGAGGACGTACAAAGGAACTACGTACTTGATCTCTCTGAGTCAATAAATCACATACTTACAGTAGAAGATAGCGTATTCAGAAAAAGGGGATTAGGGCATTTAAATATGACGTGCCTGGCAGTAGCAAACCAAATAATAGCAAAGTATAGAGAAGAGCAACTAACCACTGAGCAAGCCTATGTTTTTTTAGGGGAATGGCTCCATAACTTACTATCGGGTTCCCCCGAATACTTACTAACTGTAAGAGCCGCATATGATAGCTTTTACAGGGTTAGAAGCGTTATAGAATACCCCTTTACATCCCAAACAGAAGATGTTTTTTTAGAATTACTGCTTGATGGAAGGTATTTCATCAAAGCAAAAAATGTATTAACTGAAAGGGAAAAAGATAGTTCTGCCATATCGAATACAATAGGTTCTTACATAAATGCAAAGCAGAAAATAGAAAAACAAAATGCTCAACAGGGCACAAAGAAATTTAGTTGTTACTTGACTGAACAGCAAATTGTTCATATGATGAATGAACTCGTAAAAAGTGGCTTCATTAGCGATAAAACCAAGTCAGTTGAGTTTAAAGAAGTATTTTTACCAGACAGTCAGCAGTTAACTGAGCCGATAGTTTGGCTCAAGAAAACCAATAGTTTAGCTTACCTTCTTTATAAATTACACATTAGGTATGAGCTTATAGAAGGTAATTGGCAAACCAATATTGGGAATCAAAAACGAGCCTTCATAGTGAACGGTAAACACGTTTCTGCCAGTAATTTTTCTTCAATGGTCAGTAATCTCAAAAAGATAGACAGAGACACTAGGCCAACTACTGAGCAGCTTACCCTCCTTAGCATAGTTGATTCTGTAATTAAAATTGTGTGATAGTTTGATAGGTACAATCTTTGATTGTTTGATAGTTTTAAAATATCAAAGTTTGATATTTCTTATGTTATCCCTTGCTCCCCACCTTTGCTAACGGTTGACGGTTGTTAGCCGGGTTTGCGCAAACCCATTTATCGGACGGTTTTACACCCTCAGAAAATGGGAATAACCACGTTAAGCGGGGCTGAAATAAGCCAGCTACTACAACAGCAAGGGCAACAGTTGGCCCGTATGGAACGGCTATTGGCCGGGCAAAAAGCAACACTGACCTTAGAGGAGGCTTCAGCCTACACGGGTATCAGTAAGAGCTACATTTATAAGCTCACCTCAGGCGGGGCCATACCGCACTACAAGCCAGAGGGCAAAACGATTTACTTTGATCGGCTTGAGCTAGACGGATGGCTCAAGCGCAACCGGATAAAGACCGTTGAGGAAATTGAGCAACAGGCCGCTACGCATGTAGCAACGGGTACACGTCCCAACGGTAAGGGGCGGGCCAACCCATGAGCAACGTAACGGCCTATTACCGTCTAGCGGTACTCCCTCAGGCGGTCAGGCTACTAAACGGGTTCAAAAGCCCGAACCGCTTTGATTGTGTGGCCACCCACAACCCAGACGGGTACGGCTTGCTCACCCTCTTTGAGAACAAAAAGGGTATGCTACCACTCTACATAATCCCAAGCCGGGAGATGGTAAAAGCCAGTAGCAGGAGGCGGGCGAACTATAATTTGGGTGACGGTAAGCAAAACCTCACCTCCCTGTTTTTTGAGCATCCTGACCAAAACAGCCACTTCTATGGCTATTGCAACGGTAAGGAGAAACTGAGCGATGGCACCCCTAACCGGGCCGTTTCTTACCGGCACGATGGCTTTTTGATAGTCTGTGACTGGCAACAGCAGGTAATTGAGTTGATGGTCATTCAGGGCGGTAAGCCAATGATAGAGAACTTGTATTGCCTGTTGATTGACGGGGAATTTACGGGCGAACTGGAACGGCTCAGGCAAACGGCTACACCTTATTACCCGTACAAAATGCCTTGAGCCATGTACGATACGGTTCATATGTTTTTACCAACAGAACGGGCGGGGGGGCTAGACCTCCCCGCGTTTGTTCCTCCCCTCCTAGAGCGTGTGACTGAGCATTACAAAGACGGGGGCGGCTACTCAGTGAGTGGCCACCTCAACAACCTCAGAGTGAGCGCGGGCGGGGCGGGGTTGTGGGTGAAGGGTAGCCTATGCACCTACCACTACAAAAACAACTTTGGCACTCTAACCAGGCAAGAGACCCAACACGCACTAGAGAGCCTTTCAGACGTGCTTAGTTTACCCATGAGCCGGGCCAACGTGGGGCGGGTCGATTTGGGTAAAGCCATGTTAACCAGGCACCCACCAGCCGCTTATTTCGGTGAGTTGGGTATGTGTCCGTACTACGCTCGTTTACACCAGCCTGAGAGCATCCGATACCAAAACGGGAAACGGGTACTGGCTTTCTACGATAAGAAAGCAGAGGGCAAACAGGCGGGCTTGGTACTCCCTGAAATTTGGGCCGATAGGAACGTGCTACGCTATGAGGGGCGGTTTGTGAGCCGCCTACCTGAACAGTTCAACCGAGCCGCACTAGTGGCGGCTGATCTGTATGAGGAGGGCTTCTACATCGGTATCATTGACCGATGGGTAAAGGAATTTGATTCAATCAAAAAGGTTAACCGGGTTGACCTCAACCTCACTCAGGCCATGAAAAGCGTAAAGGATTTTAGCCAGATGGCCGAACGGCTGCTACTGGAACAGTTGGGCGGGGAGGTAGCCGCCCTTGAATTGATTGAGCAAAACCGGCTCAAGGGGGAGTACAAAAACCGGACTGACATTAAGCGGCTCAAAGACCGAATCAGAGAACTGAGCCAGCCCGTAGGGGCCGCGTCTGATCGGGTTGATGCCACCTCTGACCTTATGACTGAACTGGCAACAAAGGTTTACCAGGCACAACAGTTTTACCGTTGACCGGGCCAACGTCTTATAGTAAGTTGCTTTGTGTAACACATTCTGTAACGCTTGCCTCTCTACAAAGGGATTATGACGAGTTTTGCACGTCAGTTTCGGGTAACACATTCTGTAACGCTTGTCTCTCTACACCATGAAAAAGACTATCCCTACCCCAACCCTCAGAGAGAGCCTCACCAATACCGTTGAGGCTGAACTAAGCAACTTCCCTACCCTGTTGGCCGACCTCCCCCCAAAGGCGCGGTTAGCTATCGTTTGTAAGCTGTTGCCCTATGTAATGGCTAAACAGGAACCTCCCCAGGATAACGATCTTTGGGGGGAGTAGCACTTGAACCGATGGCCGTTACACAAAACGTAACGGTCACTTCACGCCAAAAAACACTCGCATGGGACGTACCAGCACCGGGGCCATAACGACCGGAGAGGCTCTAAAACTTGATATGAGTTTCTTCATAAAACGCCACGCCCTAAAACGGGGGAGTGTTAGCAGTACGGTTATTACTTGGAGTAACCAGCACCAGCAAACGTTAGCCTCTGTTCAGGCACATTGTTCTTACCTAGAGGGCGGGCCAATCAAAATAACATTGATCTACCAAACGCCCGACCGCCAAACCGGAGAGGCTCAGGTACGTACCGATGTGATTCGAGTGGAGGCCGTACCGAGCAACTTAGGCAAAGGGGAGGTACTTTACTTTCTGTGTCCCCAAACGGGCCAACGGTGTAGAATCCTTTATCGCTGTTATGGTAGCACGATCTGGAAAAGCCGGGCCGCTTACCAGCACCGTATCTACTACACCTCTCAGCAATCTTCAAAGCGTGAATATGCCAATAACAGGTATTGGCAGTTAGACAAACTGATAACCCGCTTGGAGGGCAAACGTAGCGCGGGTACGTACCGGGGCAGACCCACCAGACGGGCCGAACGGCTCAAGCGGTTAGAATCCCTGCTAGAAGATGCTGACCGCCAACGATGGCTACCTGAAACGTTACCGCTTGGACTGAGGCGGGCCATATTTGGCAAACAAAGGCGGTGACAGTTTACCCCTCTTTTGTGGGCTTATCCCTAAAGATTCAGGCTATTTTTTCAGGCTGAAAAATCCTGTTCTCACGCTGAAAGCCTCAACAAGTCAGGTCTCTTTAATATGGGATTCGCCCATATTTAGCAGGGTAATCCTGCGATGTGGCCACTACCCAGGGAGGGGGTTGCCAAACGTCTAGGATGCCACACCCTGTTAACCGTTGTGCCAGTTGTGCGCGTGTATTGCCAAAAATCAGTGGGCAAAAATAAAAGGGTTGTGTATTTTATGTAACTCTCTCTATATCAGTTATTTACTGATGTTAGTTTCTAGATTAGTGTCTCACTATTCATGAATTTAGTCAGCTTTACCGGGGAGGCTACACCAGTGGCCAGAAAAGTAAAACCTCTAGCTATCAACGGCCTGTTTTCTGTTGCTTATGCAGAATTTGTTTCCTATTTGTTACTCAATATTCATAACTCACTGATTTATAAACAGTAACAGCCCTATTTGATACCGGCACCCGGTACAAAAGCCCTACACTGAGCAGTGTGGGGCTTTTTTGCGAAATTGACACAGAAATTGACACAAATCTGGGTCTGCGGGAGAGAGGCTGTTTTCACGGAGGTGTACTGGTATACGTTAGTCCGAACGGTTTGTTGTTTCGGTTAACAGCCGTACTTTTGTAGTAACAACAGCCCTGCCCGTATGACCCGCTTCATGCGTTTTTTTGCCGATCAAGCCACCACCCGGTTTGCCGCTACCGTAGGGTTCAATGTCTTATTTATCGGCCTTGTACTGACGTTGCGGTTCTCGAAACCAGCCAGTTTTCAGCGGCCAACCCTCAGCCTGCCCAACGTAAACGATTTTAGCCTGGTGAACTGGGTTGCAGGCCGATTGGCCGAAGTCGTCGCGCTGTTGCTCGACCTGCTCAGTTCGCTCGTCACGTCTGTGGCTCTTGTATCCTAGCGAAGCCTGTTTGGGTTTTTACCAGATGTTGTTCAAGCCATTAGATCCCGAGCGGCTAACCAATTAAAAAGGGGCTTTCTCGGCAAAAGAAAGCCCCTTTTTAATTGGTTACACGTCAATTCTAAACAGGTGCATGGGCATAATGTACGGATCCAGCTCAACGAAGTTTTGTTCACCGCGCCAGGTGTAGCGGGCACCGGTCAACAAATCGTGGACGGTGTAGGGCTGGTCGGGGCCAATTCCTAACTGCCAGATGGGCACCTGCACCAAACCCGCCCGGCGGTTGTAGGCATCCATGTTTACCACTACTAATAATTTGTTGGTGGGAGTAGTTTTGAGATAGGCCAGCAAAAAATCGTCGGCAATGGGGCAAAACGTGAGGTTGTTGGTTTGTTGCAGCGCCGCGTTTTCACGCCGGAGCCGGTTGGTCAGGCTTATCAGGTACGTTAATTTATTGGTGCGCTCCCAGTCCCAAGCACGGATTTCGTATTTTTCGGAATTTAAAAATTCCTCTTTTTTCGGTACCGGCGCGTGCTCCATCAACTCGAACGACGGCCCATAAATACCATAATTACTGGACAGCGTGGCGGCCAGAAAAAACCGGATCAGAAACTGCGGCTCGTGCCCCGACTGCAAAATACCGGGGTTAATGTCGTGGGTGGTGGGCCAAAAATTAGGCCGAAAATAATGCCGCATTTCCCCCGCCGTTAGCTCGGTCATGTATTGCTGTAACTCTTCTTTGGTGTTGCGCCAGGTGAAATACGTGTACGAATGCGCAAACCCAACTTTGGCCAGTTGCTGCATCACCTTGGGCCGCGTAAAGGCTTCCGACAAAAAAATCATGTCGGGGTGGTGCGCTTTCACTTCGGCAATGACCCATTCCCAAAACCCAAACGGTTTAGTGTGGGGGTTATCTACCCGCACAATCCGCACGCCCCAATCGGCCCAAACCAGCAGCACCCGTTTCAGTTCCAGCCACAGGTTTTGCCAGTCGTCGGTTTCAAAATAAACCGGATAAATATCCTGGTATTTTTTGGGCGGATTTTCGGCATACTGAATCGTGCCGTCGGGTCTTTTTTTGAACCACTGCGGGTGATTAACGGCCCACGGGTGGTCGGGCGAACACTGAATGGCCAGGTCCATGGCCACTTCCATACCCTGATTTTTGGCTTCGGCCACCAGGTGCTTAAACTCTTCCACGCTGCCCAGTTCGGCATGGATGGCATCGTGCCCTCCCGCCTCCGACCCAATGCCGTAGGGAACGCCGGGTTCGTGGGGCAAACACGTTACGGAGTTGTTCTTGCCCTTGCGGTGGGCAGTGCCAATGGGGTGAATGGGAGGTAAATAGAGTACGTCGAACCCCATACCGGCCAGGCGCGGCAACAGTTTTTCCACATCGCGGAAGGTGCCGTGGCGGGGGGTACCAGCGTCGGTATCCTGCGCCGCCGACCGGGGAAACAGGCAGTACCAGGTGCTGAACCCCGCCGCCGCCCGGTCTACTTCCACGCTCAGGTACGTTGGCGAGTGGGCCAGGTAGCGGGTGGCGTTCGGGCGTTCAGGGTAGCGGGCAGCCAGGACCATAAACTGCTCGCTGTCAGCCTGTTGAACAGCATCGGCATAGGCCGTATCGTCGGTAAGGCTGGCCCCCTGCCT
>JAYUKZ010000153.1:0-3876 GCA_043763995.1 Fibrella sp. | reverse complement strand
AATGAGCGAATGAGTGGATTAGCGAATGAGTGAATGTTTGGATCACTGAACAATAATGCCAAACGCCGCCAGGCGTTCCAAACATTCACTCATTCACTCATTCGCTAATTCACTCATTATTTTGCCAATATCCCAGATTGCCAAACTATATTTCGGGTATGGAAACAAAAGTAAAATCGGTTGATACGACCAGTATCTGGCGGAAGAAGCCCCTGGCGGCTTACGAAGCCGATATGAAGAAGAGCGAATTGAAACGGGTGCTGACCCGCTGGGGCCTTACCTCGCTTGGTATTGGGGCCGTTATTGGCGGGGGCGTGTTTGTGCTCACCGGCATTGCGGCCAACGAGTGGGCCGGTCCGGCATTGGCACTTTCGTTCATGATGGCGGGCGTGGCCTGTGCCTTTGCGGCCTTGTGCTATGCCGAATTTGCCTCTATTTTGCCCGTGGAAGGTTCGGCCTACGCCTACTCATACGGCACCGTGGGCGAAATGTTTGCCTGGCTCATTGGTTGGAACCTTATCCTGGAATACATGATGGGAGCCACCACCGTGGCCGTGAGCTGGTCGGGCTATTTCGAGAAATTTCTGCATCTGCTGGGCATCAACCCGCCCCTGTGGCTGATGAACGACCCCGTAACGGCGCAGGAAAAAGCCACCGTACTCCGGGCCGCCGGGCAGGTCATCCCCGATTTTAGCTTTGCCGTCAACCTGCCCGCGTTCCTGATTGTGTGGGTTGTGACGTATGTGCTGGTGAAGGGCATCAAGGAAGCCGCCAGCACCAACAACGTGATTGTGGTGCTGAAAGTAGCCACGGTCATTTTTGTCATTATCTGCGGCGCGTTCTACGTCGATACCGCCAATTGGACACCGTTTATTCCTGACCCCGTTGTTGACAAAACCGGCCAGACGCATTACGGTTTCGACGGCATTGTGACCGCCGCCGGTATCGTATTCTTCGCCTACATCGGTTTCGATGCTGTATCGACGCAGGCGGGCGAGGCCATTAACCCCCGCAAAGACGTGCCCTTTGCCATTATTGCGTCGCTCATTATCTGCACCGTGCTCTACATCCTGGTGTCGTTGGTGCTCACGGGCATGGTCTCCTACAGCAGCCTGGACCTGAAAGCTCCCGTGGCGCAGGCTTTTGCCGACAAGGGCCTCACCTGGGCCGTGTACCTGATTACCATTGCCGCCATTGCCGGACTTACCTCGGTGATGTTGGTGATGATGCTGGGCCAAACGCGGATTTTTCTGGGCATGGCCAAAGACGGGTTGCTGCCCAAAAACCTGTTTGCCTCCATTCACCCCACGTTCAAAACGCCCTGGAAAAGTACCATCCTGGTGGGCGGTATTGTCTCGGTGGTGGCCGCGCTGACTCCCATCGATAAGGTATCTCAGCTATGTTCGTCTGGTACGTTGTTGGCTTTTGCCATGATCTGCGGGGCGGTGTGGCTGCTGCGCGTGCGGGAGCCAAACCTCGACCGGCCCTACCGTGCCCCGTTTTTGCCCGTCATTGCCACGTTGGGCATCTGCGCCAACCTGTACCTGATGTTCAAACTACGCACCGATACCAAAATCACCTTTGTGATCTGGTGTACGCTGGGCGTGGCGGTTTATTTTCTCTACAGCCGTCGGCACAGCAACCTCAATAACCAAGAATAGTTCGCTGATTTTCAGCATAAAAGCCCGGTCGCCCGTAACGTGACCGGGCTTTTTCTTAGCGTATTGGTGTAGCCTGATCGGGCCAATACTCTCTCTGTCGGGCCATCTTCACCTACTATGTGGCTGGACTTTATGGCCTTGCGCCACAAAATCGTCGTTCTTTGCGTAACTATCTGCTACCCTTACTCCGTTAGCCTATGCCAGCCATCAACCGTATTTATTTGTTTTTGCTCCTGGGCTTACCGCTCTTTTCATCGGCTCAAAAAGCCGATGCCACGGTGCTTTTAGGGGCCGATGCGTTTGCAGGAGCAGCATTCTCCAACTACGCGCCGGTCAATGCCGTGCTGGAGCGAAACGGCTACACGGGCGTTCGTCCCGTTGGTGCCCGCTACGGTATCGGGCTGGCGGTGTGCGGCCCGCTCACCGGCAAACGGCCCGTCCGCCTGGGTATTCAGGCCATGTTGCAACGAAACGAGGTCATCGTGGGAGATACCCGTACCGCTTTTTCGAGCCTGAACACCCAACTCGCGCTTGAACTGGACTTAATCAACCAAGGGCGTTTCGTGGCTGGCCCGATGGTGGGCATCGGCGCGTTAACTTCGACCATCGATGCGTCAAAAGAAAATAAAGTAGGTAGTTTCAATGGGTACGTGTCGGGTAGTGCCAAAGCGGTGTCGCTCAACCACCTCACGTTTCCGGTCACACTGGGCGGGCGGCTGTGGTTTCGGTTAAAAAACACCACCACCGGCCAATTGAGACGGCAGGGATTCGCGCTCTCGGCGGGGTATTTACTTCCGCTGGATGGCCAAAATTGGTATTGGGCCAACAATGTGAGTTTGCCCAATGGTCCCGACCAAGACACCGGAAGCTGGTACATTCAACTTGGTTTCGGCGTTCGCTGACCGTCAGGTACGTTGCTGGGTATGACCATCGAAACGTTTATTGGCTATGTGGCCGCTGTGGTGGTAGGGCTGGTTATTGGCCTGGCCGGTGGGGGCGGCAGCATCCTCACGGTACCCATCTTTGTCTATATTTTTAATATTCCGGTAGTGCTGGCCACCACCTATTCGCTTTTTGTGGTGGGCACTACTTCGTTGGTAGGGTCGGTTAATCACCTGCTCAACAAACGGGTCGACCTGCGAATTGCAGCCGTGTTTGCCGGGCCTTCGTTTGTGTCGGTCTACCTCAGCCGCCGCTACCTGGTACCCGCCCTGCCCGACCCGCTGCTGCGGCTGGGTACGTGGGTGCTGCCCAAAAACGAGGCTATTCTCTGCTTTTTTGCCGTCGTGATGGTGCTGGCCGCCCGCGCCATGATTCGGGATAAACGCCCCAGCCAGGGCCTGGCCGCCAACGGGCAACCCAAACTAGGCACCCTTGCCCTGGATGGGCTGGCCGTGGGGATGCTCACGGGCGTGATTGGCGCGGGCGGTGGTTTCCTCATCGTGCCCATGCTGGTGTTGCTGGCGGGCTTGCCCGTGCACCGGGCCGTGGCTACCTCGGTGCTCATCATTGCCATCAACTCGGCCATTGGTTTCCTGGGCGACTTGCCCGGCACCACCCTCAACTGGTCGTTCCTGCTGCCCTTCACAAGTTTGTCTATCGGTGGCATTTTTCTGGGCATGTACCTCTCCAGGTACGTGCCGCCCCACGCCCTGCGCAAAGGGTTCGGGTGGTTTGTGCTGGTGGTGGCCGTCTACATGCTGGCGCGGCAGTTTGGTTAGGGGGCACCCCACCGAAACGTCGGACCGCCCTAACCCCTCCCGGTTAGGGATGGGTCGGGGTGGGGGCGTTGGGCACCAAAAAGCCAAAGGGCACTGTTATGTTTTCATTGACCGGCAGCAAGTCGGCACCCGAACAGACCATGATTGTTGACCAACTATATACCGGCTGCCTGGCGCAGGGAGCCTATTACATTGAAAGCAACGGCGAGGCGGCCATCATTGACCCCCTCCGCGAAACAGCCCCCTACGTCCGTATGGCCGAAAAACGGGGGGCTACCATCAAGTACATTTTCGAGACCCATTTCCACGCCGATTTTGTGTCGGGGCACATCGATCTGGCCCAGAAAACGGGAGCTACCATCGTTTACGGCCCCCAGGCCAACACCACCTACGCCGTGCATCAGGCCACCGATGGCGAGGTGTTTAAACTGGGGGCGGTCTGGATAAAAGCCCTGCACACCCCCGGCCATACCCCCGAATCAACCACGTACCTG
>JAYUKZ010000152.1:0-1105 GCA_043763995.1 Fibrella sp. | reverse complement strand
GCATTTTGGCTACGCTCAACATTCCCAGGGCCATGTTACCAACTATTCAGGCGAGTAGCGGCTTGTTTGGCACCATAACATCGGAGGTGATGCCGGGGATACCCATCACGGGTGTGCTGGGCGACCAACAGGCGGCTCTGGTGGGGCAAACGTGTTTTTCGCCGGGGCAAGCCAAAAATACCTACGGCACGGGCTGCTTCCTGCTTATGAATACCGGCACACAAATTCGGCCTTCCACCTGCGGGTTGCTGACCACTGTGGCCTACCAATTTGGTAATGAACCAGCCTGTTATGCGTTGGAGGGAAGCGTGGCCATTGCCGGTGCGCTGGTGCAATGGCTACGCGACAATCTGGGCATTATTCAGACAAGTGCTGATGTGCAAACGCTTGCCGAGCAAGTGCCCGATAACGGCGGAGCCTATATTGTACCCGCCTTTTCGGGCCTCTATGCCCCTTATTGGCGGTCTGATGCGCGGGGAATCATAGCGGGATTGACGGGTTTCGTCACCAAAAACCACATTGCCAGAGCCGCGCTGGAAGCCACCGCCTTTCAGACATTCGATGTGCTGCGGGCGATGGAGAAAGATGCCAACGTGACCCTGAGCACCCTGCGGGTAGACGGGGGAATGGTCGTCAACGACCTGCTGATGCAGTTCCAAGCCGACATCAACAACGTACCTGTGGTTCGCCCCCGCGTAACGGAAACTACCGCCGTGGGGGCCGCTTATGCTGCCGGGCTGGCGGTGGGCTACTGGACATCGACCCAAGAACTGAAATCGAATTGGGGAATCGAAGCCACCTTCGACCCCCAAATGGGAGCAGACAAACGTGGGCTATTGCTACAGCAATGGGCTAAAGCCATTGACCGGTCAATGGATTGGGTCAACTAGCTGATTTTTGGCAAAACAGCGTTGCAAATTCATAGTTAACTGCCTATCTTTGCGCTCTTGTTGAGAAAAAGCATATAGCCATGGCTAAGAAAGGAAATAGAGTTCAGGTTATTTTAGAGTGTACCGAACAAAAGGAAACCAGCGTTCCGGGCACATCGCGGTACGTTACGACGAAAAACCGTAAAAACACGCCCGCCCGGATCGAGCGTAAGAAA
>JAYUKZ010000151.1:0-14432 GCA_043763995.1 Fibrella sp. | reverse complement strand
CCCCCGTTTTTCAGCCCGTGGCCCTGGATTGGACGCACCGGATTGCGCCCGCAAACGATTTTGAGCGGCAGCAAATGTTGCCTATGCAATACTCTTATACCGGCCCCAGAATTGCCGTGGGCGACGTAAACGCCGACGGGCGGGCCGATGCCTACGTGTGCGGTACGCCTCAGTCGCCAGGTACGTTGCTGCTGAATACAGGCACTGGTTTTACGGCGCAACCCGTTTCAACCACCCGGCCCCTGACCAACACCGATGCCGTGCTGGCGGATTTCGACGGGGACAAACGGCCCGATTTGTTTGTGGTGAACGGAGCTTATGCCCCTGCAAACCTGCAAACCGACCTGGCCGACCAGCTTTGGCTGAACCAAAACGGTACGCTTACGCCCGCGCCCCTGCCGCCCGACCAGACCAACGGCTCGTGCGTGAAAGCCCTGGACGTAGACCGCGACGGCGATCTGGATCTGTTTGTGGGTGGGCACACGCGGCCCAACCGCTACCCTCTGGCCGAAGAAAGTAGCTTACTCCTCAACGACGGTCACGCCCACTTCACCCGGCAGTCGTTGGGTACGTTGGGGCTGGTGACCGATGCCACCGTGACCGACCTAAACCGCGACGGGTGGCCCGATTTGCTGGTGGTGGGCGAGTGGATGCCGGTCACGGTGTTGACAAACCAGAAGGGCCGTCTGACTCCCGCCACCGATTCGCCCCTGAAAACCATGACCGGCTGGTGGAACCGGATTGAAAAAGCTGATTTAGATGGAGACGGGGACGACGATCTGGTATTGGCTAACATGGGCCAGAATACGCAGTTCCGGGCCAACGCCGCCGAACCCGCTACGATGGTCTACGAAGATTTCGACCAAAATGGCGTGCTCGATTGTTTTATGACCTACTACATTCAGGGGAAAGCCTACCCCGCCCACACCCGCGACGAGGTGAGCGAGCAGGTGACGAGCCTTCGGCGTACGTTCCAGACCTACGCCGCCTACTCGACCGCCACGCTCGACCAATTTTTCGATCCTTCGGTGCTGGAACGCGCCCAAAAAGCCACCATCACCACCACCCGAACGCTGGTCCTGGAAAACCGCAACGGCGAACTGATTCCCCATAACTTGCCGCAAACAGCTCAACAGGCTCCGGTTTTTGCTATCCTGGCCGAAGACGTTGACCGCGACGGTAAACCCGATCTGGTGTTGTTGGGCAATAATTCGCACTTGCGGCTGCGGCTCGGAAAAGTAGATGCCAACCACGGGCTGGTGCTCCGCAACCGGGGTAATTTCGTTTTTGAGACCATGCCGCCCACCAAAACCGGCCTGTTCCTCACCGGCGACGTGCGCGACGTAAAACGTGCGGGTTCGTTTGTGCTGGTGGGGCAGTGCGACGGCCCGTTGCGGGCGTACCTCACCTCCCCACCCCGTTGACCTACCGACTCGTTTTCCTCCTGCTTGTGCTGGCCTCCGGGTGCCGCCAACCCAAACCCGCTGAGCCGCCGTTGTTTGCCGCGCCCGATTCGGCCCAAACGGGTGTGGGGTTTGTGAACCGCGTGGTCGATACGCCTACGCTGAACATCATCGACTACCTGTATTTCTACAACGGCGGCGGCGTGGCGACCGGCGACCTGAACAACGACGGGCTGGCCGACCTCTATTTTGTGTCGAATCAGGGGCCGAACAAGCTGTATTTGAATCGAACAAAAAAGGGGGAAATAACTCATTTTGAGAATGTTACCGCCAAAGCCAACGTACCTGGCCGGGCCGACTGGCAAACCGGCGTGACCCTGGCCGACGTGAACGCCGATGGGCTGCTGGACATCTACGTCTGTGCCGTGAGCGGGTTTCGGGGGTTGCGGGGCCACAACGAATTGTACATCAACAACGGCCCCGGCCCCGGCGGCATCCCCACGTTTACCGAACAGGCCGCTGCCTATGGGCTGGCTTTTGCGGGTTTTTCGACCCAGGCTGCTTTCTTCGATTACGACCACGATAACGACCTGGATTGTTTTCTGCTGAACCACGCCGTGCATTCGGTGCGTTCGTTCGACCAGGTGTCGGCACGGGCACAGGCCGACTCGCTGGCGGGTGATTTTCTGTTTGAAAACACGGGGCAGTTCAGCCCAAGTCGCGCAGGTACGTTGCCGAACGCCCCCCATCCGGTGTTCAAACCGGCGCGGCAGTCGGGTATTTTTCAGGCACCCATGGGCTACGGGCTGGGCCTGGCCGTGGCCGATTTTAACAACGATGGCTGGGACGATCTGTACGTGTCGAACGATTTCCACGAAGACGATTACCTCTACCAAAACAACCGGCGCGGCCCCGGCACCGGCCCGGCCTTCACCAATGTGGCCCCGGCCCAATTGGCCCACACCAGCCGGTTCTCGATGGGCAGCGATGCCGCCGACGTGAACCACGACGGTTGGCCCGATCTGGTTACGCTCGATATGTACCCCCACGACGAAACCGTCGAAAAATCATCGGCGGGGGAAGATCCACTCGATATTTACACCTACAAGCTGGCCTATGGCTACATGAACCAGTATAGCCGTAACTGTCTGCAAATCAACCAGAACGGTCAGTCGTTTGCCGACGTAGCCGCCCTGGCCGGGATAGCCGCCACCGACTGGAGTTGGTCGGCGTTGCTGGCCGATTATGACCTGGACGGACAAACCGATTTGTTCATTGGTAACGGTATTGCCCGCCGTCCCAACAACCTCGACTATGTGAAATACATCGCCAACGATTCGGTGCAGCAGGCCCTGAACACCAACCCGGCAACCATGTTGGGGCGGGCCGTGGGCATGATGCCCGAAGGAAAGGTGCCAAATTTTCTGTACCGGGGGGTGCCTGTTGGGGGCGGCGGGGTGCAGTTCGAAGACAAATCAACGGCGTGGGGGTTCAGTGCGCCCAGCCTGGCAAGCGGTGCTGCCTACGCCGACCTGGACAACGACGGCGACCTGGATTTGGTGACCAATAACCTGAACGAACCGGCGGGTATTTACCTCAATCAAACCGACCAACTTTTCCCCCAGCATACGTACCTGAGCGTTGGCTTGCGGGGCACCGGTGGCAACACGGGCGGGGTGGGAGCGAAGGTAATTTTGCGCTACGGGCGGGGGGGCGACACCCTTCAGACCCAGCAACTGATGCCCACGCGGGGGTTCCAGTCGGCGGTGGAACCCCGGCTTACATTTGGGCTGGGCACGCGCAAAACCGTCGATTCGCTGGTGGTGATCTGGCCCAACCAGCAAATGGAAGTTCGGCTTAACGTATCGGTGAACCAACGCATTACGCTGAATCAGGCCGATGCCCGCCTGGACGGGAGCCGCTACGTAGTGGCCCGGCCCACGGCACGGCGGCTGTTGGTCGAACTGCCCGATTCGACCCTGTTCCCCTACCGCCACCGCGAAAACGCCCGCTACCTCGATTTTGCGCGGGAGTCGCTGATGCCGTTTAAAGTTTCGACCGAAGGGCCGCATCTGGCCGTGGGCGACGTGAACGCCGACGGGCTGGACGATGTATATGCCGGGGGTGCCCGCGACCAGCCGGGCCAACTGTTGCTCCAGACCGCTGCCGGGCGGTTTGTGCCCTCGCCCCAGCCCGTGCTTGCCGCCGATTCGGCTTCGGAAGACGTGGACGCGCTCTTTTTCGATGCCGATGGCGACCGCGACCTGGATTTGTATGTGGTGAGCGGCGGGAATGAGTTTTCGCTCAACGACTCGCCCCTGCGCGACCGCCTATACCTTAACACCGGCGCGGCGGGCGCGTTTAGCTTCACCAAAGCAACGTACCTGCCGCCCCTGGCGGGAAACAAAAGCTGTGTGCGGGCGGCAGACGTAGACAACGACGGCGACCTTGACCTGTTTGTGGGCGGGCGGGTGGTGGCCAGTCGCTACGGCCTTACGCCCGATTCGTATTTGCTCCTCAACACGGGCAACCGGGCGGGGCAGCCCCGTTTTGTGGTCGAAACTGACCGGCTGGTCCCCGGCCTCCGAACGGTGGGTATGGTGACAGATGCGCGGTGGGCCGACCTTAACGGCGACCGTTTGCCGGATTTGGTGGTGGTGGGCGAATGGATGGCTCCCCGCGTATTTTTGAGCAAAAAAGGCCGTCTGGAGGAAACAAACAACGTTTTTGGCCCCATGCCCATGCAGGGTTTCTGGCATTGCCTGGCCGCCGCCGATTTCGACAATGACGGTGACACCGACTTCATGGCGGGCAACCTGGGGCCAAATACCAAGTTCAGGCGGGGCGAGGCGGGCCAGGTACGTATGTGGGTGAAAGACCTGGACGGCAACCAAACCACCGACCAAATTCTGGCTATCACGCGCCCCAACGGTTCCCAACCGGATGGTTCCGGCATGGCGACTGACTGGTTTCCGTTGGCCACCAAAGACGAACTGGGGAAGCAACTACCCGGCATCATCAACAAACGCTTTGTGACCTATGCCAGCCTGGCCGGTAAAACCGTGGCCGATATGTTCACGCCCGATGAACTGGCCAACGCCACCGAGCGCACCGTGGATCAGTTCTCGTCGGTGTATTTGGAAAACCAGACCAAAAAAGGGGAGCAACCCCGTTTCCAGGTACGTGTGCTACCGTTTGCCGCGCAGGTCTCCGCGCTGTTTGCCCTGACCCCCGTTGACCTTGACAATGATGGGGATTTAGACGTGTTGGGTGGAGGCAATTTCTACGGCGTGAGCACGTACCAGGGCCGCTACGATGCCAGCAATGGCCTGGTACTGTTGAACCAAAATGGGCAGTTCACGGCACCGGGCGCGGCCCAAACCGGCTTTGTGCTCTGGGGCGAAATCCGGTCAATTGGCCTGGTTCGGGGCCGGGCGGGGGGGCGGGTGCTGGTGGGCCGAAACGGAGCACGGGCGCAGGTGTTTCGGTAAGGGCCGTGCTGTCAGGTCCCCCGACCTGACAGCACTCTGACCTGACGGCACTATACCTCGATCAGCATGGCCCCGTAAGAGTAGCCGCCGCCGAAGACCGTAACCATAATCCGCTGGCCTTTTTTGAACCGAGTCCAATGTTCAGAGAGCGCAATGCCGCACCCGGCACAGCCCGTGTTGCCCAAATACTGAATGTTGGAAAGCAGTTTTTCGTCGGGCAAGCCCAGCGTTTGCATCACGTTTTTGCTGATGCGCAGGTTGGCCTGGTGGGGTAGCACAAAATCAATGTCCTGAACCACAAGACCCTGTTTGTCAAGTAATTGAAGGCATCCTTTGGGCATATAGATACAGGCGTTCTGGAACACGTCGCGCCCGTAGGGCATAATCACGCCTTTCACCAGCGGTTGCAGCACCACGGCCTCGGTGGCTTTGCCGGTGTGGGCCGCGCCGCCCGTGAGCACGCCCCTGATCTGAAAATCTGCCGCCGATTGGCGTTCTTTGGTGATGAGCAACGCCGCCGCCCCGTCGCCCCACAGGTGGCCCGACACGGTGTCTTCTTCGTTGTAATAGGCCGTGTTGTGCTCCGTAACCACCACCAGGGCGCGGGTGGCTTTGCCGATGGCAAAGTACCCTTCCACAATTTCGATAGCATTGAGCAACGACGAGCACGCCGACGAGACCGACACCGTGGGGATATCAGCAATGTTGAGGTGGTGCTGCACGGCGTGGGCCAGCGTCACGATGGTGTCGTGGGGGGTGTAGGTGGCCCCCACAATCAGGTCGACGGTGCTGAGGTCGGTTTTGGCCTGGAGCAACGCCACCACCGCCACCGACATGGTGTTGGTGTTCTCGTCGGGGCTGGCTTTGCGCCGCTGACTGATGCCCGTGCGGGTGGTGATCCACTCGTCGGAAAGGCCGTTGAGTTGAGTAAAATGGTCATTGTCTACTACTTGCGTGGGCAAATAGTGACTGACTGCGTGAATGAACATGTGCCGGTTTACTTGGCTTCGGAAACAACAACTGGAAAAGAAGCGAAAGTTAGAATCTTCCCGGAAACTATTGCCCTCTTCATGGGTATAATGCTATAATGACTAAAAATAGTTTGGTTTCGCACGTGCCGCGCTGGCTGCGGTGGGGCGTTTGTACGGGGGTGCTGGGGCTGGTTTGCTGGTTGTTCCAAACAAAAACGCATCAGGCGGCGCAGTGGCGCGGGGCCTACTTTTCGATGGCCGCGAACCTCGACGGGTCGGGTCGTTTTCTGGTCGATACTGCCGAGATGAGTGTTTTCGATGCGCTGCCTCCCGGCCAACAGGCGGCGTACCGGTTTCGGCGACAGCCGCCCCACGCCCTCACCGAGTACGTATTTATGCAAACAGGCTACGGCTATTTTTGCGCCCTGGCCCGTTGGCTGTGCCCCGTTGGCGGCGATTCGGAAGCCATCGTTGCGCTACAAGTAACGGCGCATATCGGCCTGTGTTTGTGGCTATTATCCTTGCTACCGGTGGGGTGGCGGCGGGCGATATTTTTCGTCGGCTACACCTGTAATCCGTTCATAATCAAGTATGTTACCTTCGATTTTTACTATTTCTGGCAGGTCATTCCTTCGTTTTTGCTGGTGGCAACGTACCTGGGCTGGCGCGTGGGGTGGCGGGCGGCGGTGTGGGTTGGCCCGTTGCTGGGGCTGTTGTTCGTTACGCGCCCGGCCCTGTTGGGTGCTCTGCTGGCAGTGGCGGGGTTGTGGGTCTGGAAAGGCCATTACCGGGCAGTGCTGGCGAGTTTGTTGCTGGGGTTGCTGGTGATTGGCTGGGCATATCGCCCGGTACAGTCGGCCCCGTGGCGACCGGTTTACGTGGGCGTGGCGGCCTACCAAAACCCCTACATGAACCAACTGTCGGACATGGCGATGTATACCTTATTCCACAAAAAAACGGGCCACCCGTACCGCTATGGCAGTTCTGATCCGGTGCAGGAGGCGCAGCTGACCGGCATTCTGAAAACCGAAGTGCAGCAATTTTGGCAGCGCGACCCGGCCCTGTTTGTGCGTCACGCTGTCCTGAACACGTTGCTGGCGTTTTCGGTGGGCTACCGAACCGGCGGCGGCGACGGGCTGAATTATGGCCTGGCTGCGCTGGGGTTGCTGGTGTTAGGATGGTTGTTGTGGCGGCGGCAGGGCTTTTTTGTGGCGGGTGTGCTGGCCACTGTAGGTACGTTCACGCCCTATTACCCGCCCATTCCGGCCTACGCCTACGGGGCTTATTTGTTGCTGATTGTAGGGCTGATGGAGTCGGTTTTGCCGAGGACACGCCGGTAAAACGTTCGTAGTTTATCGGCCTCGGTAGCCCAGTTATAGTGTTCCACCACGGCGCGGCGGCCCCGTTCGCCCATTTGGCGGGCTTCCTCCGGGTGGGCAATCAGGTACATCAGGGCGGTGGCTACGGCGGTGGCATCGTAGGGGTCAACGCAAAACCCGCACCGGTGCCGCTCCACCACGTCCCGGTAGAGCGGAAAATTGGCCGTGATGACGGGTAAGCCCAGGGCCATGTACTCGAACAGTTTGGTGGTGTAGGATTCGGGGTAGTCGCCCACGGGTTTCAGCAGGGCCAGCCCCGCCACAGCCCCCTGCGCATGGGGCAGGGCCGTGGGTTGGTTGGTGTAGCCGTATACATGCAGGTGTTGCCGAACGGCCTGATAGTTGTGGTCGGCCTCCAGCGTTTGTTGACTAAAGGTCTGACGGCCAAACAGATGCACTTGAAATGGTTGCCCCTGCGCCCGGAGTTGGGCAAACGCCGCCAGCAGGGTATCTACGGCCCGTTCGTGGCTCAACCAGCCGATGTAGAAAAAAGAGGGCGGTTCCTGCCGGGGCAATTCGGGGTGGTAGAAGGGTCCCAGCAGGGGCAGGGCGGCGTAGTTGTAGATCACCGCGTGGGGGTGCCGCAGGGGGGTGTAGGTGCTGAGGTAGCCGTGTTCGGTGAAAAGACAATGGGCGTGGCGGCGGGCCAGTTTGTCGAAAAAGATGAACGCTTTTTCAAACAGAAAACCACCGTTTTTTACTTTCAGATGAAATTTTTTGTACAGATTTTCCTGCACTTCGTAAATCAGTTTTGCCCCCCGCAACCGGAACAAAAACGCAAACGGGATGAACTCAGGTACGTAGACATGCACCACGTCGGGCCGCAGCCGCCAGCACCGCCACACCACCAGGGGGCAGGTGAGCAGAATTCGCCACAGCACCCGGTCGTGGTGGGGCAGGGAAATGAACGTGATGCCGGGGGCCACGGCGGGGTCGGCATCGGGAATGGCGCAGTACACGTCGTAATCGGTTTGCAGGGCCGGGCCTTGCTTGTACACAATTCGGGGGTCGTGGGGGCGGTGGGCGGTGCTAACGTGAAGGACGCGGGGTTTCATCTCAGGCCAAAACTACGCAACTCCTCATCAATCAGTGCGTTCCAGCGGGTCTGCTCGGCGGGGTTTGTGCCGTGGCCCGTTTGCTGGTCGTACTGTTGCTGCCGGTTGCTCAGGGCGCGGTACATCTCAATGTACTGATACTGAATGTTACTGTTGTAATCATTGAGGGAAAGACTATCAGGGTGGAGGCGTTTTTTAAACGATTCCATGCCCAGCCGGGCCAGGTCGAAATGGCGTTGCTCGTGGTTGAGGGCGTAGTCGTTGTGGCCCACGGGCTTCACCCACGACTGACTCTTGAGCATGAACACCCGCAGGTTGAGCCGAATGTTTATCTGCCCCTTTGCCTGGTCGGTTTTGCCCTCATAGGCCACGCCGGGCATGATTTGAGCGGCGTATCGGCTGGCGGGGGGCGGCGTTCCCCTAAAATCGTCCCAGGTCAGGGGGCGGGCGGGGTCGTAGAAAACGGTATCGCTGCGGGCGGGGGTGCGGGGGGCTATGTTGGTATAATAAATGGCCAGTTTATTGGCCAGGGCGGGCACGTGGCCCGTCTCGCCGGTCAGGTACGTGTGCACATACTGCAAGCCGCCGTTGAGGGTCTGGCAAATGGTTTTTTCAATCACCTGCGTTTGGCCCGGTGCCCGTTGGTAGCGGGCGTTGCCCCGGTAAGTAATCAGCGAAAACTGTTCGTCTTCGCGGGTCACGTCAAAAGCCATCGTGAGCAACAGCCGCCCGTTGATGACCCCGCGAGGCCCGACGGTTTCGGTCAGGTTGCCCACCGTGATGCGCAGGATGATGGGGCGGCCTTTGCGGTTCTGCCGCAAACTACCCGCTACGTACCGGGCCAGGGCCGTGGCCGTGCCGCCGCTGAGGTCTACGGGTTCGGCGGGGCGGTCGGGGCGCAAAATCAGTTGCGCAAACGGCTCATTACCAGGCCGTTCGTCCTGCACAGTTTCGATGTAATAGGTGGTGGCCACGAACGGCAACGGGCTGATGGGCAACGAAAGTACCGGTGGCGGGGGCGGCGTTGGCCCGGTCAGCGTGGCCAGATACAGCAGGGAAGAAAGCAGCATAAGTAGCACCGAAACTCCAGCTTCGGTAGTCAACTCGCAATCACTACCGAAGCTGGAGCTTCGGCACTACGCCCGATTATAACGCCAAAATCAACCCGAACGTACCTGGTTCTCGGCCCAACCCCCGCACCCCCTGAAGGGGGCAAAAGCTGACGCAAGCGTACCTCAATCGGCGTAAAAGCCCTCTTCAGGGGGTTGGGGGTTAGGGCGAGAACAATGTAAACCACTACTGTCGTGTTTCTCAGTATTCACACCGGGCGTTGGCTCGCGTTACTACGTCTCTTTTTATGGCAAACGAAAGCGACCGGCTCACGCTTGGAGCAACTTTATGGCGTTTGCTTTGGCAAGGCCCACTATTCGGTTCAGGATAAGGTATTGCTCAACTTCGCCTTTTTCTGCGTCGGATAAAGGCGTTTCACGCTGCTTGTCCAGCAAAAAATCCAGCCGTTTTTGGTGTGCCGCCGATGGTTTGACATTCACCACCTTTCGGGGGTCCATACCCGCAATGAACATAGATACTTCGTCGAATACGGATGTTGGTCTGTTCATGTCTGGTGCCGGTTGTGCCTGAACAAAACTACGTTTTCTACTCTGCTGCTGCAACTGTTTGTTACGCCACGGCCATCTCTTTGCGTTCGCCAATTTGTTGCCGCCACATGGCGTAATATAAGCCTTTCTGGGCCAGTAGCTCCTGGTGTGCGCCCTGCTCCACGATGTTGCCGCGTTCGAGGACGAAAATGCGGTCGGCATGAAGAATAGTGCTCAGGCGGTGGGCAATCAGGATGGTCATGCGCTGCCCGGAGGCCGACAACTGGCGCACGGTGGTCGTGATTTCTTCTTCTGTGAGCGAATCCAGGGCCGAGGTAGCCTCGTCGAAGACCAGTAGCGCGGGTTGCCGCAACAGGGCGCGGGCAATGCTGAGGCGTTGTTTTTCGCCGCCGGAGACCTTCACGCCGCCCTCGCCAATGACCGTATCCAGCCCTTGCGGGGCGCGGGCCAACAGGGGGTCGGCGGCGGCCTGGTGCAGGGCCGTGAGGCACTCGGCATCGGTGGCGTTGGGGGCCACAAATTTGAGGTTCTCGCGGATGCTGCCCGCAAAAAGCTGCGTATCCTGGGTCACAAACCCGATTTGTTCGCGCAGGGTGTCGAGGTCTAGTTGGGTGCCAGGTACGTTGTTGTACCGAATTTGGCCCGCCAACGGTTGGTATAGCCCCACCAACAACTTCACCAGCGTGGTTTTGCCCGACCCGCTTGGCCCCACAAAGGCAATGGTTTCGCCCCGGTTCAGCCCGAACGAAATACTGGCCAACGCCGGTGTTTTGGCCGACAGGTGCTTGAACGATACACCGTCGAACGCAAGCGATTCGATCCGGCTAATAGCCTGGGGATGAGGTGGCTTCACGTCGCGGGGCGTGTCCAGAATCTGTTGAAAATTGGCCAATGATGCCTCTGTTTCGCGGTAGACGTTGATGATGTTGCCCAGTTCCTGCAACGGCCCGAAGATGGCGAAGGAGTAAATGAAGAGCGAGAAAAACTCGCCCACGGTGATTTTGCCCTGCACCACCAAAAACAGCATCAGCAGCAAAATGGCATTGCGCAGCAGGTTCACAAACGTGCCCTGCACAAACGACAGCGACCGGATGTAACGCACCTTTTTCAGTTCCAGTTTCAGAATCCGGGTGGTGGTGCCGTTGAGCCGCTCGGTTTCCTGTTGGGCCAGGCCCAGGCTTTTCACCAGTTCAATGTTGCGTAGGCTCTCGGTGGTAGACCCGGCCAGGGCAGTGGTTTCGGCCACAATATTTTTCTGAACGACCTTGATTTTTTTGCTCAACACCGAACTCACAAACCCCAGCAGCGGAATGGTTAGAAAATAGGCCGGGGCAATGGGCCAGTAGACCGTGGCGGCATACCACATCACAAACACGATGCCCACCACCGACGTAAACAACACGTTGACAAACGACTGAATGAGCTTCTCGACATCGGCCCGGACTTTCTGCAAAATGCCCAGCGTCTCGCCCGACCGCTGGTCTTCAAACACCTGGTAGGGCAGTTCGAGAGAGTGGCGCAATCCGTCGGTATAAAGTTGAGCACCAAGCCGTTGGGTGATGACATTGACGTAATAATCCTGAAAATTTTTGGCAATTCGGCTTACCATTGCCACGCCCAGGGCTTGCAAAATAAGCCCGCCGGCCCCCGCCGTGAGGAACCCCCAGAAGTTGATATCCCGAAAGGCCACGCCCCCGCCACCCGCGCCAGACTTGACGACGTATTGGTCAATGATTTTACGAAAAATGTAGGGGTCGAGCAGCGAAAAAATCTGGTTGATACTGGCCAACACCAGGGCTAGCACCAGTAGTTTCCAGTATTGGCGCAGGTACGTATAGAGTAAGGTCATGGAAGCAGAGGACGGTTAGCGGCGGGTACTTTAAAAAAATACCCTTCTCCTGTAACCAACCCCCCGCCGAAATAGTGGCAGCGGGGTACGTTAGGGTATTGTTATCACAGCCCATGAGGCGGCTGAGCGCAGCCGGGTTTGTCAGCGGGGGGGTGGGGCGGCAGTGTATTTTCGGAGCAGGTTCCGAGTGTGTTGCAGCGATTCAGTACCGCCCCAGGCTTCGTGGCCAGGCACCACCAGCTTGGCCCGCCCAAACCGGCGCATCACCCGCCGGATAGACTGGCTCCACTCGCTGAGGTTAGCATCGGCCAGGTTGCCCATGCCGAACACCGCCACGCTCTTGATGAGGCACCCGCCGTGCAGAATCTGCTGGTCGGGCAGCCAGACCACCAGGTTGTCGGGGCTGTGGCCCGCGCCGGGAAAATAGCACCGGATGCGCGTTTGCCCCACCCGGAAGGTGGTGTCGGGCGGAAGGATGCCTTCGGGCGCGTCGTAGCCCTGTTTCGCTGCCAGCCGAGCTGTTTCGGGGGTGCTTATCACCCGGATTCCCGCCTGCCGTAGCGCACCAATGCCGCCCACCCGGTCGTCGTGGGCGTGGGTGACAATACACAGCCGCACGGGCTGATGCAGACTGTCGGCCACCCACCGCAACAGGTACCGGGTGTTGTCGGTGTTGGTGCGGGTGTCCCAGCCGGTATCCACCAGTACCACGCCGTCGGTTGTGCTGATAATCAGCCCGTTGGCCGGTATGGCCGCGTTCTGGTACGTGTTGTAGGTGGTGTGGACATACACCCCGTTGGCCACCTGCGTAATGATTGGTTTGGGGCGGGGTGAGCTGGCAGGGCCAGGTTGAGCGAGGGCGATTCTTCCGAAAAAGACAAGAAAAAAAGCGGTCAGATACGTTGGCATGGCTGTATGGTCTAAATCAATAGGCCCGCAACACGGCGACATGATGGCGGGTATGAACCCCGATAAACAGGAGCATCTCCCGCACCGACATCAGGCCCAATGCAGGGTGCGGTATCTGATGACGATCCAGTTCTGTTTCCGACCAACTCGCCAACGCCCCGGCCAACGCAAGATACGTGTCGGTAAGCCGGGTGAGCATGACAGTTTTATCGGCAGGTATGTCTTCGGGGCGGGCCGAGAAGTTGGCAGGAGCTTTAACAGACCCACCGCTCAGTACCTGATGGTATAGCTGGTCAACGGCTTCGTAGGGTCGGCCTGGCCCGCTGGCCGAACCCCACTGCGTAAACACCTCACGGGGGCCGGTCAGCAAGCGCAACACGGGCCTGGCCGACAGATATAGATGTTGCGCCGTGTCGCCCACCGACCACCGCTCGTTGGGTTGGTGGGCAAATTCTGTTTCGGTCAATGGCGCGGCAAATTGCGCAAAGGCGTTGGCTTCGTTGGCCAGAAATTCGGGTAAATCGGGCAGGTACATACGGTATGGAATTGGTCAGAATGCGTTCATCACCTCAACCGCTGTGTCAATTTCAGCTTCGGTGTTGTAATAATGGGGCGAAAACCGCACGGCCCAGTCCACACCCTTGCGCTGCCAGTCGATGAGGGCGAAATTGGTGTAGCTCATTGAAAAGTTGATGTGATGCGCTTTCAGGTGGGCTTGCAGGTGGTCGGGTTGTTGGCCGGGTAGGGTAAACAGCAACAAACTCGCCGCCTGTTGGTGGCACGAAACCGTTTCTTCCAGCAACCGCAGACCGGGCAAACCAGCCAACCCCGCCCGTAGGCGACTCAGTAGCGCGGCATTGCGGGCGGCAATGGCGGGCACCCCCACGGCGTTGGCATACCGCAGGGCCGCTGCCAGGCCCAGCACCAGGGCCGGGGCCGATTCCCACTGCTCGAACCGGCGGGCCGTGGGCTGGGGCAGGTACGTATCGGGCGTGGCCCAATCGGCCCCGCGCATGTCGATAAAGAGGGGTTCCAGCCCGGCTTCCAGTGCCCGGTCCGAGACGTAGAGCAGGCCTGTTCCGCGTGGGCCGCGCAAAAATTTTCGGCCCGTAAGGCACAAAAAATCCGCCTCAATGGCCTGGCAATCAACCACTAACTGCCCCACCGACTGGCAGGCATCCACTACGTACCAGGCCCCTACCTCCCGCGCCACGGCCCCAAAGGCTTCCACCGGTTGCACCCGCCCGGCGTTGGTGGGCACGTGGGTTACGGCCAGCACCGTGGGCCTAAGCTGCCGCGCCAGGGCAATAAGTTGGTTGGGGATAACGCCCCCGTCGGGGTAATCATCGGCCCGCACCACCCGCACCCCAAAGCGTTTTTGGAGCGACAAAAACGCCACCTGATTCGAGATATAATCGTCGTTGGTGGTCAGAATTATGTTGCCCCGCTGCCACGGAATGGCCGACAGCGCACGGGCGTAGGCATCGGTTGCGCTGCTGGCAAGGGCAATGTTGCGGGGGTGGGCGTTCAGCAGTTGGGCGGCTTGGGCATACACGTCGGTCAGGGCGTGGGCGTGGGTAGCGGCAGTTTCGTAGCCACCGTGTTGGGCCTCGTGGGTGAGGTACTGTTGCATCACCGCGAGCACAGGCGTGGGCATCAGCCCGGCCCCGGCGTTGTTGAGGTGAATGAGGCGGTCGGTGGCGGGCGTATCCTGCCGAAGCTGGTCAATGTTCATCATCATCATCATCATCATCAT
>JAYUKZ010000150.1:0-1116 GCA_043763995.1 Fibrella sp. | reverse complement strand
CCCCCACGCCAATCAGGGTATTGTCGGAGCCGGGCGTTGCGGACGAAGGTGCGGTGGCCACAAAATTGGTTTGGGCTACGGCACAGTAGGTAAGACCGGATAGGCAGAGGGTAAGTAGAGAGTTTAAGCGCATGGTAAGGTGCTAGTTAAAAAGTAGTTGGCTGTTGCGTAAACATACTAGGTTTGTTTATAAGCGCAAAAATCGTACCCGTATTTAGTGCCAAATTGGTTTTAAACCACACCTTTTCGAGGGCTTCATTTATTTAGCGGCAGGTTTGTCAACATCGTTTCCAGTCTGGTCAAGATGGCATCTTTACTTAAGTATGCCTCGGCATACGCTCTGGCATTGAGTCTGAACTGTTTGAGCAAGCTGTTACCCACACAACGCACTATAAGGCTAGCCAGAGCCGTTGCATCTTCTGGCGGAGTAATCCAGCCCAGACGGTTATCCAGGATGATGGAGGCGAGCGAACTGCCCAAATCAGCCGTGACAACGGAGGCACCCCCGGCACCCAGGATGGTTGTCAGCTTTGAGGGCATCACCACATCAGAGGCAGCCCGTTTCTGCACAATGAGGTGGATATCTGCTGAGGCCAGCAACTGAGGCAACAGGGCGTAGGGTTGTAGGGGAAGAAACAAAACCGAGGTCAGCCCATAGTTTGCTGACAGTGCCTCCAACGTTTTTCTGCCTACTCCCTCCCCACAGATGATAAAACGAATGTTGGCATGATTCGTGAGCAACGCGGCTGCGTCAAGAATCAGTTCTACACCCTGCTTATCACCCAAATTACCGGAGTAGAGCACCACAAAGTCGTCCGGGCGAATGCCTAATTCGGTTCGCAGGGAGGTATTTACTGGCAATGGCCGAATGAACGACAGATCGGCCCAGTTGGGTAACATGAAATAGTGGCTTTCTGGAACCCCCTTGGCGAGAATGTTACGCTTCATTCCCTCACTAATGCTCGACACCACCCGTGCCTGAGTCATCAAATACCTTTCAACATGACCAAGTGCCCGTATTAGCCGTTGGTTTTTTATGAGCTTGAGCCGAACGGCTACATCTACCTGAAGATCCTGAATGTGGAAGACAAAGGGTACAGACCTGAGTCGGCTATA
>JAYUKZ010000149.1:0-3953 GCA_043763995.1 Fibrella sp. | reverse complement strand
CGCCCGTATTCCCCGACAGGGCAATAACCTCGCCTTTGGCTACGGGAAAGGCGTTTGGCGGCGGGCGCAGGTCTATTTCAAAGGTTTGTTTGGCGTATTGATTTTGCCGCAGGTACGTGGCCAGCGTGTCGTTCAGGGTTTTCAGGTGGCCATACACAGTGGTCAGGCCGTTGGGGTGTTTCAGGAAAACAACGTTGCCATACCCCCCCGTGAACACGGCAATGCGTGAGACGTACCCATCGGCGGCGGCGTGAACGGGAACGCCCTCGGTGCCGCCCGTGCGGATGTCGAGGCCGGCGTGGAAGTGGTTGCCGCGCAAATCGCCCATGCCGCCCGACAGCGACCCGGCCTGCCCCGGATTAATGGGAAACAGCAAGTAGCCGGGCTGTACCAGGCTGGGCAACGGTTGCCTACGTACCTGACCCGCCACCAGGCCGGGCACCAGCAAACACAGAAAAAGCAGAGGGGAATAGCGCAAGGGACGGGTGAGTTTGGGAAAATTAACGGCTAACGAACGCCGAAATTGAGCAGTTCGTGGCCTTGCAACGTACCTACCAGTTGGTCGCCGGGTTGCACGGGGCCAACGCCTTTGGGGGTGCCGGTGAACAGAATATCGCCTTTTTGCAACAGAAAATACCGCGACACGAAGGCAATCAGGTAGTCAATTCGGAACAGCATCAGGCTGGTGTTGCTTTCCTGGCGCGGCTGGCCGTTGAGGGTCAGGCCGAAGGAGAGGTTTTGCACGTCGGGCAGGTCTTTTTTGGCGATAAACTCAGAAACCGGAGCCGAGCCGTTGAAGGCTTTGGCCAGTTCCCAGGGCAAACCTTTGGCTTTCAGGGTGCTTTGCAGGTCGCGGGCGGTGAAATCGATCCCCAGCCCAATTTCGTCGTAATATTTATGGGCGAACCGTTCTTCAATGTTTTTGCCCACCCGGTTCAGTTTCACCAGTACTTCCACTTCGTGATGCACGTCAGTGGAAAAATCTGGGTAGAAAAAAGGGGCATTGCGGTACAGAATGGCCGTTTCAGGTTTGAGGAAAATGACCGGCTCATCGGGTTGGGGGTTGCTCAGTTCCCGGATATGGTCGGCGTAGTTTCGGCCAACGGCAATAATTTTCATGGGCAAAACAGGTGTTGGTGGGGCAATGACCCGGTTTTCGGCGGTGGCATTAAACCGAATCCATATGGGCAAATCTAAGCCATAATGCTGGCTTGCGCGTAGGTACGTGGGCAAGGCCGCAAACAAAAGCGGGCACCAGCGAGTACCTAACACGGCATAGTGCCGTTTACCACACAGTGTTGACCTTACTGAAAAACCTATGAATACGCTAAAAAAAATGGTCACGGCCACCGTTGCCGTGGCCCTTGTATACGCCTGCCAGACCGTGCCGTTGTCGGGGCGGCGGCAGTTGGCCATTGTCTCCAACGCTGAACTGTTGCCGATGAGTTTTCAGAGTTATAGGGGCGTGCTTGACACCAGCCGGGTAGTGCGCAACAGCAACCAGGCCGAGATGGTGCAGCGGGTGGGCAACCGGTTGCGGCAGGCCATGGAAACCTACATGAACAGCAACGGCTATGGCCAGCGGCTGGCCGGATACGAGTGGCAGTTTACGCTCATCGAAAGCCCGCAAATAAACGCCTGGTGTATGCCGGGGGGCAAGGTGGCGTTCTATACCGGTATTTTGCCCTATACCCAAAACGAGGCCGGTGCCGCCGCCGTGATGGGCCACGAAATTTCGCACGCCATTGCCGAACACGGGCGCGAACGGATGAGCGAGGGCCTGCTGTCGGGTGGGCTTATTCAGGCCGGGCAGGCGTTTGCCGGGTCGCGGGCGCAGCAGAATATGGGGGCCACCCGTGCGGTGCTTTTTCAGGCGGTGGGGGTGGCATTGCCCGTGGCCTACCAGGTGGGCCGCGCCCTGCCCCACAGTCGCGCCCAGGAGTTGGAGGCCGACCGGCTGGGGCTGATTTTTATGGCTATGGCCGGGTATGACCCCAGGGAAGCCATTCAGTTTTGGAGCCGGATGGCCAAAGCCGGTGGAGGCAACAAACCGCCCGAATTTCTCTCGACGCACCCCTCCGATTCGCGGCGGATTGCCGATTTGCAGAAAATTTTGCCCGAAGCCCAGAAATATTACGCCAAACGGTAATCCGGTGGCTTCGTAAAGGCGTTTACGAAGTATGATTGTTTACAAGAAAGAAAATTGGTTTGGGGCCATCTGGCACTTCCATACCGGCCCCACCGCAAAGGTGTTGGCCCGGCGGCTGGGATGGGTGGCCCTCTATGTTGTGGGTCTGGTTGTTCTGGAGTTGAATTTTGTTGACCTGCGTCTGAAAGACACGCCCACGGCGTTTTTGTCGGGCATGGGCATTTTGCTCAGTTTGCTGCTGCTGTTTCGTACCAATACCGCCTACGACCGGTTCTATGAGGGGCGGCGGGCGTGGGGAACGTTGGTGAACAACAGCCGCAATTTGGCCGCCTACGTTAACGCCATCTTGCCTACCGACCGCCACGCCGACCGGTTGTTTTTTGCCAAAATGACCAGCAATTTCTCTTTCGCCCTCGAAAACCGCCTCCGCGACCAACCGCCGATGGACGGCCTGGAAGACGCGGATGACGAGGAGTTGAACCAACTGACCCACTACGACCATGTACCCAACGGCCTGGTGGCCCTGATGCAGGTACGTGTGGAGCAACTTTACCGCGAAGGGCTGCTGACCCAGGCGCATTTGATAAACATCAGCCCGTTGCTGCTCACGTTTCTGGACGTGGCGGGCATTTGCGAACGGATTAAGAGTACGCCCATTCCGTTTTCGTATAGTTTGTTTATCAAGGTGTTCATCCTGATGTACATCTTCGTGATGCCCTTCACGGTCATTGACGAATATGGGTACCTGACCATTCCGGCGGTGTTGGCGGTGTCGTACATTTTGGTGGGGCTGGAAATTATTGGCGAAGAAATTCAGCAGCCGTTTGGCCTGGAACATAACAACTTGCCCCTCAATCAGTTGGCGCATACCATTCGGCTCAACGTGCATGAGTTGCTCCAGTTTTATTTGCCCCACGAAGATAAACAAGCCGCCAAAACCAATTTCCCGATCCTCACCTGACCGGCACGGGCTTCAGCATACCCCCCTGAAACTGAGGCGGTGGTGGGGTGTGGGGCCGTGTTGTTGCAGGGCCTGGCGGTGGTGGGCGGTGGGGTAGCCCATATTTTTGGCCCAACCGTAGGCGGGGTAAAGCCGGTGCAGGTCGTCCATCAGGTCGTCGCGGTAGGTTTTGGCCAGCACAGACGCGGCGGCAATGCTGAGGTAGACCGAATCGCCCCGAACAATGCAGGTGTGGGGCACCAGGGGGTAGGGCACAAACTGGTTGCCATCTACCAGCAGGTGCTGGGTACGTACCTGGAACGGCTCCTGAGCCAGGGCATCAACGGCGCGGTGCATGGCCAGAAAACTAGCCTGAAGAATATTAATTCGGTCAATGTCGGCCACCGACACCTCGGCCACGGCCCAGGCCAGTGCATCGCGCAGGATGTCGAGCCGGAGGCGGTCGCGCTGGAGGCGGGTGAGCTGTTTAGAGTCGGTCAGGATGGGGTGGGTGTAGTGGGGTGGCAAAATCACCGCCGCCGCCACCACCGGCCCGGCCAGACAGCCGCGCCCCACTTCGTCGAGGCCCGCTTCCAGCAAACCCGGCGTGTGGTAGGGTTTCAGCGGGGTGTGTTTGGCAAGGTTTGGCATCAGAATATAGATTAGTTTGTTCCCGGCTTGCCCCCCGCCCTGAAGGCGGTTCGACGGGTCGATGCCCGCTTGCGCAAGTGTAGCTTCGCCGTAGGCGTACAGATGCGCAAGCGGGCATCGACCCGTCGAACCGCCTTCAGGGCGGGGGGCAAGCCGAGAATAAGGCGTTTAACACATTTCACGAACTTAATCTTCCAGAATGTTGGCCAGCAC
>JAYUKZ010000148.1:0-1139 GCA_043763995.1 Fibrella sp. | reverse complement strand
GGTCAGTGGCATCCACTGTTTGGTCATGGCTTCGTAGTTTGGCGACCACAAAGTTGACCCCGCTACCAGTACTTTTCAATTCCCCAACACGCTCTTAGCTTGTATTGAAATCCAGTCGCCATCGCAAAGCAGTGAAGAGATGGTTGACAAGACCGGCATCTATTTCGCGTTTGGTGTGCGCTCCTGCTGGATTGTTGTTCCCGCCGTAAAAGGGGTTTTTGTGTATGACCGCCCTGGTCACTACGCATTTTTTCATGGCGAGGATACCCTGCGCGACCCTAACCTGAACATAGAACTGCAACTCTCCCTTATTTTTGAGTGACTTTATTCCCTGCGTAAACTCTTCACCGGGTTCATCAACGCCGCCCGGATGCTTTGGAACGAGACTGTGAGCAGGGCAATGGCAATGACCAACGTACCTGCCCCGGCAAACAGCCACCAGTGGAGGCTGATACGGTAGGCGAAGCCCTGTAGCCAGCGGTTCATGGCCCATCCCGCCAACGGTGAGGCAATGACAATAGCCACCAACACCAGTTTCAGGAAATCTTTGGAGAGCAACGCCACAATGCTACCCACGCTGGCCCCCAGCACTTTACGAACGCCAATCTCTTTGGTACGCTGCACCACCGCTTGGGCTACGAGGCCATACAGACCGAGGCAGCAAATCAGAATGGCAAGGGCGGTAAAAACGTTGATGAGCCGCGCCATCAGCGTTTCGGTTTGGTAGAAACGGGCAATGTCCTCATCAACGAACTGGTACTCGAACACGTCGTTGGGAAAGGTTTTTTCGTAAGCCTGTTCAATACGCCGGAGTGTCTGTGTGGGGTTTTGCCCCGCGAGCCGGATGCCCGCAACCCGGTACCACTCAGCCCTGTTAACCAGAATGCAGGGTTCGATCTGGTGTTGTAGCGGGGCCTGATGAAAGTCGCGCACCACGCCCACAATGGGTAGCGGTACGTTCGACTGCCAGTACTGAAGCCGTCTGCCAATGGCCTGTTCGGGTTTCCTGAAGCCAAGTTTCCGCATCAGGCTCTGGTTGATAACGTAATCGCGGATGGTATCGCCGGGCGAGATGTTACGCCCCGCCAGCAGTTTTAGCCCGTAGGTTTTCAGGTAATCAGCATCGGCCAACCGTTCCC
>JAYUKZ010000147.1:0-14930 GCA_043763995.1 Fibrella sp. | reverse complement strand
CAGAATGGCGCGGGTAATGTACTGCTGGTAGGGTTGCCGGGTCACGTTGGTGATGATGCGGCCCAAGAGGGCAAAACCCAGGTTGGCGTATTCGTAGGCCACGCCGGGGGTGTTGGAAAGGGAAATGCCCTGGGCCAGAAAGCGCGTAAAATCGGCCTCCGAATCGGCCAGTTGACGGTCGCCCCAGGGGTTGTCTTCGGGGAAGCCCGCCGCGTGGGTGAGCAGGTGGCGCACCGTAATGGCGGGCGAGTCGGTGGTAAGGGGGCGGGTGTTGGCCAGTTCAGGTACGTAGCGGGCGGCGGGGTCGTCGAGGCGGAGTTTGCCTTCGTCGCGCAGTTTCAGGATGGCCATTGCCGTGAGGCTCTTGGTCATGGACGCAATTCTGAATTGCGAGGCCGTGGTCACGGGCCGTTGGGTGACGCGGTCGGCCAGGCCAATGCCCTGCCCGGAGAGCAGTTTGCCATCTACCACCAGCCCGAAGGCCAGACCCGGAATGCCCTGCTGGGTGGCATAGTCGCGGTAGAGTTTTTCCAGCACGGGCACCGCCGCCCGGATGCGCATGAGCCGGTCGGGGGGTGGGGTGGGCGAAGAGGCGGTTTGGGCCATGCTCCTTGTGGCGAGGCAGAGCAGCACGAAGAGCAACAGCACGGGTTGGGGTTTCATGCTGCAAAGTAGTGCCAACCGGTCAGAAACTGGTGGAGACCCCCGCTGATCGTCGGGTTTTCAAAGCCCCCACAGCCCCGGTTTGGCATCGCCGTACCAAGATGTCACCAATTTTTTGACCGGTTACTAAGTTGAGGGTAAAAAGCTGAAACGTATACGTATATTTCAGTCCCCTAACTGCCTGTTTGTTACCAATTAAGGCAAGCAGGTAAGGGCTTCTATCCATCCCTCATATGTGTGTTACTCTATCCGTCCACCTCTGGTGTTTGTTGATCCTGGTATGTGGTTTTGTAAGTATTTTCGCTAGTGAAAAATACAATAGTTGGTATTTATTTTTTCGTTCCGGCACATGCTATATCGGTCTGCTGTTGCTGCTATTCCTGTGTTTTTTTGCTGAACCCGTAAGGGCGCAGGTACCCACGGGTTTTTCGGTCAACCTGGTGCAAACAAACTATACCCGGCCCGTGGGCATCGCGTTTTCGCCGGACGGCAATCAGTTTTTTATCTGGGAGAAAAGCGGCAAAGTCTGGCGGTCGGTCTGGAACGGCACCACTTACGTGAAACAGACCACGCCCGTGCTCGACATCAGCGAGGAAGTGGGCGATTGGAACGACTACGGCCTGAGCAGCTTTTGCCTCGATCCCAATTTCAGCACTAACGGGTTGATATACCTCTTTTACCAGGTTGATCTGCATCATCTGCTCTATTTTGGTACGCCGCAGTATAGCCCCACGGCCAACCAGTATTCCCAGGCCAGCATCAGCCGGGTGACGCGCTACCAACTCACCACCACCGCCAACACTACCACGGCTAACTACGCCAGCCGGAAAATCCTGATTGGCGAGACCATTTCTACCGGCGTACCTGTCACGTACGAAACCCACGGCGGTGGTACGCTGCTCTTTGGCCGCGACGGGTCGTTGATGCTCTGTACCGGCGACGGGGCGCACCACGAAGACATTGACATCGGCAGTCGTGCCGAGAGCCACTACGCCCAGGCCCTCTCGATGGGCATTATGCAGCCGAGCGAAAACGTGGGGTCGTTCCGGTCGCAGTTGCTCAACTCGTTGTGTGGTAAGGTGTTGCGGTTTAGTGCCGAAACGGGCAACGGGCTGGCTTCCAACCCATTCTATGACCCTGTTCGGCCCCGTGCGCCCCAGTCGCGGGTCTGGACACTGGGTTTGCGCCACCCCTTCCGCATGACACTTCAGCCCAACACCGGGAGCACCAACCCCGACGATGCCAACCCTGGTACGTTGTTTGTGAGCGAAGTGGGCTGGTTTAAGCTGGAAGAGATAAACCGGATCGATAAGCCCGGCCTCAACTGTGGCTGGCCCGTGTATGAGGGCCTGGAACCCACCATTGTCTACTATGGCACCAACGTACCCAACCCCGACGAGCCGGGCCAGCCTACGTTCGAGAGCCTTTGTTTGCCCCCCACCTCGGCTCAGGATCACCCCAACCCGGTTCTGCGGCGGTTTACCCACTCGCGCCCGCTGCTGGACTATTCCCACAGCATGGCGCAAACCCGTGTGCCCACCTTTTCGGGCAGCACACCCACCATCCAGTCTATTGGGGTGGCGGGGGGCGTGGGCGGCACGCCCTTTCGGGGAAATTGCTCTATTGCCGGGGAGTTCTACACCGGTACCCAGTTCCCGGAGACGTACCAGAACACGTTTTTCTTCGCCGACCACGGTACCAACTGGATTAAGAACATCGTGATGAAGCCCGACGGTAGCGGTACCATGCAGGAGGTACGTGATTTTTCGGCCTTGAACACCATCTATTGGGTGATTGACATGGAAACCAACCCCCGCGATGGTTCACTGTTTTGCCTGTCGGTAGCGAACGACCTTTTCCAGATCAGCTACGGGGGCAACCAGCCGCCCGTTGCCCGCGCCAGTTCATCGGTTCCCTACGGCCCCTCGCCCCTGAGCGTGAACTTTACCGGCGCGGCTTCTACCGACCCCGAAGGCCAGTCCCTGACGTACCTGTGGGATTTTGGCGACGGCACCACGGCCACCACCGCCAACCCCATTCACGTGTATAGCAGCACCATGCTACGCGGCTACTCTGCGAGTTTGGTGGTAACAGACCCGCAGGGGCAGCCCTCGTTGCCAAAGCAAATTCAAGTGTCGGTCAACAACCTGCCGCCCACAGTACAGATTGACTCCCCGGCCCCCGGTACCAAATACACCATGAGCGGCCCCACCAGCTACACCCTGCGGGCCACCGTGACCGATGCCAACCTGACCAATATGGCCTACGCCTGGCAGGTGGCCTTGAAACACAATACCCACGCCCATACTGAACCGGTGCTTACCACTCAAAACCCGGTCATAACCCTGGCCCCGGCGGGCTGCACCGGCACCGAAACCTATTATTATTCCCTGTCGCTGACCGTGACCGACAACGGCGGGCTAACCGCCAGCACCACCCTGGATCTGTATCCCGATTGCGCCACGGCCAGTGTGCAGGTGAGCCAGTTAACGGCCACGGCCCAACTGCGGGCGGCGCGGCTGAACTGGGTCATTCCTACGCCCGCCTTCGATGAATTGATGGTGGTGGCCCGCCCCG
The DNA here is from genome assembly GCA_043763995.1 of Fibrella sp. Lineage (GTDB taxonomy): Bacteria > Bacteroidota > Bacteroidia > Cytophagales > Spirosomataceae > Fibrella. Next base: position 11,690 of record JAYUKZ010000147.1, on the reverse strand, counting down.
AAACGGGGTTCCGCACGGCCCCGGCGGGCGTAAACTTTTCGGCCAATACCGTCTTTACCGGCTCAGGTACGTTGTTTGAAGGCGGGAAAGTGGTCTACCGGGGCACGGGAAATACCGTGACCATAACCGACCTCAATTCGCTCACGCGCTACTTTTTTCGGGTGTTCAGCCGGGTAGGCAATACCTGGAGCGAGGGTGTGGAAACCAGTCTGGTGCCCAATATGTCGCCGGTGGCTCCCGCTATGCCTGTTCAGAATGCGGTGCCGGGTGCGGCGTTTGCCTACGCGGTACCGGCTTTCAACGACCCCGAAAACCAGCCCCTGACCTACACCGCCGCCGGGTTGCCGGGCTGGCTGAGTTTTGTGCCCAACACGCGCCAATTGAGCGGCACCCCCACCGCCACCGGTACGTTCTCAGTCACGATCACCGCCGTAGACGAGGGAGGCCTGAAAGCCCTGGGCGTGGTGGTGGTGCAGGCGGGGGTATGCAGTCCGCTGGCTTCGGTGGGGATAGGTAGCTGGGTAAACGCGGCGGTATGGTCGTGCCAACGAGTACCCACCCTAACCGACGTAACCACGGTGAGCCACGTGCTTACGTTGCCAACGGGCGTGGCCGGGGCCAGAACGTTGTTGCTCAAAGCGGGCGGTGGGTTGCGGCTGGGGGTGGGAACGCAACTGAAGTTTGGCCCCTGAAACCAGGTGGGGCAAGGGAGAACCGGGCGCAGGGTATGATTTGACGCGGGAAACGCGTATTTTTGCACCCGATTTCAGACAGTTCTTTTTCATCCCGGCAGTTTCAGCAGAATTTCAGCGGCTCTATGTTAAGCAGGCGATTACTCCGAATAAAGGTCATGCAGACGCTCTACGCGCTTCGGCAGGCCACCTATTCCAACAAACAACTCGCCCTCGACGGCATCAGTGACCGGTTTCAGCCCGACCTCAACTCGATGCTCCCCCAGGACAAACGCCAACTGGAGGGCCATCGCCAACTGGCCGCGCTGCTGTTCGACGAGGGGCTGCGGGCCAACCAACCCGCCCAGGACGACGATGCCCCCCAAATCGTACTCGATGCTGCCAACTCGGCCCTTGTTTACTACCAAAACCGCTACCAGAAAGACCAGAAATTCCTGACCGGGCGGCTTTTGGAGGCCGTGAAAGATATTTACAGCGACTACCTGCGGGTGTTGCAACTGCTGGTCGAATACGGAAAAATTGCCCACCTGGACCGCAACCGCCAGTTTCCCGACCCCGACCAGGTGCCGTTTCACTACGAATCGGATCTGAGCCAGAACACCGTGGTTCAGGCCCTGACCCAGCATGAACCCCTGGCCCTGGAACTCTCGCGCCGGGGCATCTCCTGGGCCGACGACCAGCCGTTTCTCCGCAAAACCTACCGCGAGGTGCTCCGAACCGACCAGACCTACATAGACTGGTGCGGGCAACGTACCCACACCCCCGACCAGGATCAGCAACTGGTACAGCACCTGCTTCGGCAACTGATTTTCAAAGGCGAAGCCATCCGCGACTACCTGGCCGAAATTGACCTGGCCTGGGCCGAAAACAGCGAAGTGGTGCGCGGCATGGCCATCCGAACGCTAAAATCGGTGCAGGGCATGAACGGGCTTACGCTGGAAGAACTGACCCAGGACTGGGAAGCCGACGAGCAGTTTATCAACGACCTCTTCGGCAACGCCGTGCTGAACGATGCCCACTACGAGCAACTCCTGGGCGAGCAACTCAAAAACTGGGACGTGGATCGGGTGGCCATCCTGGACCTGATTATTATGAAACTGGCTCTGTGTGAACTGCTTACGTTTCCGGGTATTCCCGTGAAAGTGACCATTAACGAATCCATCGACATGGCCAAAGCCTACAGCACCCCAAAAAGCGGTACCTTTGTCAACGGAATTTTAGATAACTTGGCGGCCAGATTAACCGCCGACGGCCTCCTCCGCAAGAGTGGCCGGGGCCTGATTGATAACAAATAACGAACCAACAGCCGGGGCAACGTACCTGGCCCGAATTCACCCAAAATAAACCGCAAACGGAATGAGCAGATCAGGACGTGACGTATCATTTTTTCTGACCGGCCTGGCCACCGGTACGCTTCTGGGCCTGTTGTATGCCCCCGAAAAGGGCGCAATCACCCGCGACCGGCTCTCGTTCCGGCTCTCAAAATACCGCGAACAACTGGAGCAGTTTCTGAACGAAGTGCTGAACGCCACCGATCTGCCCGAAAACTTTCAGCGGTCGGAGGGGCAACGGGTGGTGAACGATGCCCGCGAAAAAGCCGAGCGGCTCCTGGAAGACGTTGACCGGCTGATGGCCCAAATTAAACAACAGGGTGCCTGATTCCTTGCCCATGACCACCCCGCCAACGTACCTGGCCGCCCGGCCCCTGTGCTTGCTGGCCCTGTGCCTGCTACTGACCGCCGCCTGTACCAACCGCCGCGATGCCAACGGGCAACCTGTGGGCACCGAAAACGCCCTGGCCGGTAAAGCCGCCGTGATTGAGTTTGCCGAAAAAACACCCCACGATTTTGGCCAGATCACCGAGGGCGACACCGTAGAGCACCTTTATTCGTTCAAAAACACCGGCGAACTGCCCCTGCTCATCAACAACATCACGGCCTCGTGCGGCTGCACCACCCCCGACTGGCCCCGGCAGCCCGTGGCCCCCGGCGAAACCTCGACGGTGCGGGTGCGGTTCAATAGCCGCAACAAAGTGGGCGAACAGCGCAAAACCGTCACGGTCTACGCCAACACCCAGCCCCCCATCACTACCATCGAGTTCAAAGTGCTGGTGGCGGCAAAACCCGGCGCGGCCAAAAAACCCAGTTAATTTTCTTACGAATTTCCTCTCTTTCATATGTACACTATTTTGGCCCAGGCCACCAGTCAGTTACCACAAGGGTTGTTCACGTTTGCGCTTTGGGCGGGGGTGTTTGCCGTGCTCTATTTTTTCATGATCCGGCCCCAGCAGCAGAAAGCCAAAGAGCAGAAAAACTTCGTCAGCAGCCTCAAAAAGGGCGATGCCGTGATTACCGTTGGCGGGTTGCACGGCAAAATTGCGTCGGTAGAAGCCACCACCGTCACCATCGACGTAGACCGGGGCGTGAAACTTACTTTCGATAAGTCGTCTATTTCGCGGGAGGCCACCACCAAAACCGACACCGAGAAGGTCTGACCGGGCCAGGTACGTTCCCGTCTACCCCCCCGGTTTGCCCCCGCCCATGAATACCCCCGCCAACGTACCCAGCCGCCCGGCCCGGCTCGGCAAATGGATTATCTGTTTTTTGGGTGCGGCGCTGTTCTGGCTCATGAACGCCCTTAACCGCGAACAATATTCGCTGGATGTGGCCTATCCGGTGCAGGTTCGGTTCAATGAAAGCCAGTACATTTCCACCTCGGCTTTGCCCCGCACGGTGCGCGTCAACGTGTCGGGCGATGGCTGGCACCTGCTCCGGTTGCTCTGGCTCCCGTTCCGTACCGAACCGGTCAATTATGAGATAGCCAACCCCCTGCGGGCTTCGCTCATTGACCCCGCCCAGATTGCTGCCGCCCTGGCCGGGCAGGTTAAGCACCTGAAAGTCAACTATGTTGTGGCCGACACCCTCGACCTGCACTTCGACCGCCGGGAAACCAAAACCATCCGGCTCCTGCCAGACAGTACCCACATCGACCTGCTGCCCCGGTACGTGGTGTCCAGCATCATCAACCTCACCCCGGCCACCCTCACGGTGCAAGGCCCGGCCCGGCTGTTGCGCGGTTTTGCCGATACGTTGCTGGTGAAAATTCCCGGTCGACGCATTGGGGCCAACTACGACGAAGAACTGCCCCTGTTGGCCTACCGCCACCCGCTGGTAAAACGCAGCACCGAGAAAGTGTTTGTGAGTTTCGAAGTCGGCGAATTGCTCTCGCCGTTGCCCCCGGCTGAGGTGGCCAACCCCGCCCGCGCCCTACCGCCGGGAAAACCCGGTGTGCAGTAGACCCTGTTTTTTCAGGCTTACAAACACCCCCAGGTTGTTGGGGTAAAGATCGCCCCGGTCGTAGGCGGCGGTGGTGGTGAGCAGCGTGCCGCCCAGCCACGCCACGGGCGTAACCAGGCCCACAAAGCCCGAAAACTGGTTGGCCACCGGCCTGAACGGCTGGTCATACGTACCGGCGTTTTGGCTGAACGAAAATTTGCCTGTAAACCCCACCCCACCCGTCAACTGCCCCGCCAGGCCGAGGTGGTACACCCGTACCCGATTATTGTTGGTAAGCATGGCTCCCGGAAACGTACCCGGCAGGTCGGTGGCGGGGGCAATAAACGGGGTGCCAATGGTGCGCCCGTGGGTCGACCAGCCATCGCGGTACTGGCCGTGGTTGAAATAATTATCGCGCCCGCGCTGGTGGGGGTCGGCTTCCACAAACCCGCTGCCGCCCTGGCTGTAGGTGTTCAAAAACTCGAAAAGTACCGTACCCAAGTGGAAACTGCCCGTGGAGGCACGGCGGTTTTTGAAGCGTAGGCCGTGTAGTCCGTCGGCAATGTTGATGAGGTAAAACAGCGATCCATCTTCGTAGATGCTTTGCCGGTAAAGCATCACTTCGGTGTTTTTTGTCCGAAACGTCACGCCCAGGTCAACGGTGCCGAGGTGGTTGCCAATGCGGTTGCCCGCGTCGAAGAGACTGTATCTGGTGGTGTCTAGTTTTCGTTCGTTGAGGCTGTTGCCCATCACCAGGTCTATGTAGTCGCGGAAACCGGCGGGTAGTTGGCTGTTACGGATAAACTGGCCCGGCAAATTTTCGTTGTTACCACCCCACTGTACCTGATGGTTGAACCCGCCCACCAGGTTCACGCGTCCGTTGGCCCGCCCCACCCGCAGGTAGAGGGCTTTTTGGTGCAGCATCGATCCTTTAATGAACCGGTCATATTCAAACCATCCGTGGGCGTATAAAGCATTGATAGCCAAAAACTTACCTATCGGTGCCCATCCCACGGTACCCACCTGAACCTTGAGCGGCGGCAACGCATTTCCCGACCAGACATACGACCCCGATGAAACGGTGGAATCGACCAGGCCGATGATTTCGCGGCGGCGACCGGCGTAGAACTCCACGGCCCGGTAGCGCACTTTGGCGTAGGCTTCGGGCACCAGCAGACGTACCTGGCGGTTGAGGTCGCTGCTGTTTAGTACCAGATCCAGGCCCCAGCCCCAGTCTACGCGGCGGTGGCTGGCCCGAAGGCTATCGAGCCGGGTGCGGGGTTTGCCGTAATAATCGACCCGGAGGCCACCTCTGAGGGTGGTAATGGGTTGAAAACCACCGGCTTCGCCACGCGGTACAATGCCATACTGGTTGGCCCGTTGCCAAAACGGCACCTCGCCCTGCAACGGTACGTACACGCCCGCTTCGGCCTGGTAGGCAGCGGGTTTGGCCGTTTGGCCCCGCGCGGTGAGGGTATACAGGAAAAGGGCCAGTAGAAGCCGCATCGAGAGAGGGTGTGAATAAGCAAAGACTCTGGTGCAATAGTCAGGCCAGAACCTGATGCTGTTGGGCCGAAGTCTTTGTCTAACCCGATGCAAACATTTTTGTTTGTAGAACCTGGTTAACCGGTCTGGCTACCCTTTTTTGCGTCCGGGTTTTTTCGGAACCCCGCCAATATTGGCCTACCTTTGTGTTTAAGCCAACTTTTACGGGTATAGCGGGTTATACCTGGCGGTCCCGCGTCCGGGTTTGGGGGTTACGCCGAGCCAAAACAACGTACCTGGAAAACACACTACCTGCCCTCCCTCTAGCCTTGAATTATACAGCATGGAACAACCCAACAACGACGAACTGCTGCGGATCATCGATCTGCTGAACACCACCTACGAAGGCGAGGAAGCCTGGCATGGCCCTTCGGTGGCCGAGGTCATGCGCGACGTAACACCCGACATGGCCGGGTTGCGCCTTTCGCCCAACACCCACACCATTGCCGAACTGATTTTTCACATGACGAGCTGGCGCATTTTCGCGGTAAAAAAAATGCAGGCCGATGAAAAATTCGACATCCTCACGCCCGAAAAAAACTTCGGTCAGTTTCCCGAAAAAATCGACGATTTCGAGTGGGAAGCTCTCCAGATGGAACTGAGCCTGAGCCAGGAAGAACTGGTGAACGAACTCGACAAGCGCGACGACGATGAGTTTCTGGAGGAAATTGTGCCGGGCCGATCCTACACGTATTACGACCTGCTACACGGCATCATCAACCACGACCTCTACCACGCCGGGCAGGTGCAGATTCTGAAAAAAGCCGTGGCCTTCAAAACCGCCGGTACCACCCGCTTCACCGACCCCGACGACGAGTTTGGCTCGGCTTTCGGCGATCAGTACGGGCGCAGCGATTACTATTGAGTTTGCCCCCGTTTACCGCGCCCTGTCTGCTGCTGTTTACCCTTGTTTTGTGCTGACATCTTCCCCGCGCCCTTCTGCCAACCTGACCCCGCCGCCATCGCTCTACACGGTGCCGTTTGTATTGTTGTGTGCCAGTAATTTCCTGTTCACGGCCAGTTTTTCCATGATGATCCCCGAACTGCCAACGTACCTGGCCGGGTTGGGCGGGCGCGAATACACGGGGCTGGTCATTGCGCTTTTTACCCTCACGGCGGGTATTTCCAGGCCATTCAGCGGTAAAATAACCGACACTGTGGGGCGGGTGCCGGTCATGGCGTTCGGGTCGTTGGTGTGTTTTGTGTGCGGGCTGCTCTACCCCTACCTCCTCACGGTGGCGGGTTTCCTCACCATACGCCTCGTCCATGGGTTCTCAACCGGTACCAAACCCACGGCCACGTCCGCCTACGTGGCCGACGTGGTGGCCCCCCACCGGCGGGGCGAGGCCATGGGCGCGTTGGGCATTTTTACGGCCACGGGTATGTCGCTGGGGCCGGTAATCGGGTCGTTTTTGGTGAATAACTTCACCATCAACACTATGTTTTTTACCTCATCGGGCTTTGCGCTGCTGTCTATCGGCATCCTGCTACGCCTGCCCGAAACGCTGGCCAACCCCCAACGGTTTCGGTTGGGGCTGTTCCGGTTGCGGCGTGATGAATGGTTCGACCGGGGGGTGTTGCCCCCGTTTTTTGTGCAGTTGGTCAATTCGTTTGCGTCGGGTATGGTGCTGGTGTTGGCTCCGGCCCTGAGCGAAGCGGTGGGCGTGGCCAACAAGGGCTGGTTTTTTGCGGTCTACACCCTGGCTTCGCTGGCCGTGCGGCTGGTGCTGTCCAAAACGTCCGACCGCTACGGGCGGGTGCCGGTGCTGATTTGTTCCACGGCGGTGCTGGCTGTGTCGCTGGTGATGCTGGCGTTTACGCAGTCGGTGTGGCTGTTTTTCACGGCTTCGGTGGTGTATGGCCTGGCCTGGGGCATGAACTCGCCCACCCTGCAAGCCTGGGCCGTTGACCTGAGCCAGACCGCCACGCGGGGCCGCGCTATGGCCACGCTCTACATTGGCCTGGAAACGGGCATTGGGCTGGGTGCGCTGGCGGCGGGATGGTTTTTCACCCACCGGGTAGGCGCGGCGGGCCTCAGTACTGCCTTTTCCCTCGCCGCCGTCGTGGCCGCGCTGGGCGTAGTATATTTGCTGACGAGTAGGAAATAGTTTTTGTTTGTTCGTTGGCTTTAGGGTATCGGCGGGACCGCTCCGCCCTGGCCGTGCGCGAAGCCAACGACCCAACAAACAACCTTAAAATGGTCTTCCCCTCTATGATTCGGATCTTTCAGCAAGACGAAACCGCCGTTCGGAAAATCCGGGATATCGACTCTTTCCAGGATACCGAGCGAACCCTTTGGGTAGACCTTCAAAACCCCACCCCCGACGAGATCAGGAGCGTGGAAGAGAAATTCGACGTGAGTTTCCAGTCGCAGCAGGAGCAGGCCGAGATTGAGAGTAGTTCGCGCTATATTGAGGAGGAAGACCTGCTGGTGGCCAACTCCAATTTTCTGGTGCCGCCCAACCCCGCCGCCCGCGACCAGGAGTACCGCACGGTGCCCGTCAACTTTTTGCTCAAGGACGACGTGCTGTTTACCTACCGTTTCGCCGACCTGAAAACCTTTGCCGACGTGGTGAAGAAAATTAAGTCGAAACGCACCCTGTTCAAAGACGGTGGCCAGATCATGATCGCCATCTTCGAGTCCAGAATTGATTACGATGCCGATCTGGTCGAAGCGTTGTCGTCGCGGGTGAAAGCCATCAACAAACAGCTTGATCTGGATGCCAAACTAGACCGGGAGATGCTCCTGCAAATCAACGATTACCAGGAACTAACCATGTCTATCCGGGAAAATGTGGTTGATAAACAGCGGGTTATCTCGGCCATGATTCGCTCCGACGGGTGGTTTACGCCCGACGAGCAAGCCCGCCTCCGCATTGTTATCAAAGACATCAGTTCGCTCATCGACCATACGAATTTCATTTTCGAGCGGCTCGAATTTCTACAAAATACGTTTTTGGGTTTGGTCAATCTGGAGCAGAACAACATTATCAAGATTTTCACCGTACTGTCGCTGGTGCTGCTGCCGCCCACGCTCATTGCCAGCATCTACGGCATGAACTTCGCCCTCATGCCCGAACTGGGCTGGCAGTATGGATACGGGTTCGCGCTCGGCCTCATGGGCCTGTCGTCGGGCCTGACGTACTATTATTTTCGGAAGAAAAACTGGCTCTAGGTACGTGTCGGGACCGTGAGTATCCGTGCCGTGACCAGCAGTTGCCCCGCGTGGCGCATGTTGTGTTCGGCGGCGTGGAAAAGCAACCCGCCCACAGTGGAGGGTAACGCAGCGCGGCCCACGGGCCGGTAGTCAACTAACGTACCTGGGTCAACGGTGGCCAGGTAACTTAGGGTGTGGTTGGTTTGGGTTTGCAGGTACAAGAGGAGGTCGGCCACGGTCTGCTGGCTCGGTTCGCCTTCGGCCCGAAGGTATGTAAACTGTTCATCTGTAAGGGGTTGGCCACGGGCGTAGGTCAGCATCCGGTCCTGCACCCCCGCCATGTGCCGCAGGTGAAACCCCACCGAAGCCAACCCGGCGGGGCGTTCCCACAGCAACGTACCTGGAAAGTTGAGGAGTGCTTTTTCGGCATCAAGGCAGGCTTGCAGCAGGGCATGGGCGGCGGGTTGGAGCAACGCCGGTACGTTAGGCAACGGCCCCCGCAGCCAGATTTCGGGTTCGTTCGGCATATCTGCACAAACCGTATCTTTACAAAAAACGTCCGGTAAAAATAGACAACCTGTTATGACACTGACCCTTGCCAATTTGCCCGACGAGCAGCGGGCCACACCGGTTGACGTTGCCGACTACCCGATGGACGACGACGCATTTTATGCGTTTTGCCAACACAACGAACACCTTAAACTCGAACGAAACCCCGATGGGACAATTATAGTCGTGCCAAATACAGGAGGAAAAACAGGAAACCGGAACTCAGCCATTACGTACACACTGTATAGTTGGACGATGAAAAACGCAGGTATATCATTCGACTCGTCTACGGCGTTTAAACTGCCAAACGGAGCTACCCGTTCGCCCGATGCCGCCTGGATAAGTGATGCCCGTTGGAAGGCCCTCACCGAACAAGAGCAGGAAAAGTTTCCGCCCATTGCCCCCGATTTCGTTATTGAACTCATGTCGGCTACCGATACGCAGACCAAAGCGAAGGATAAGATGCTCGAATACATGGCCAACGGCGTGTTGCTGGCGTGGCTCATTGACCCCAAAGCCGAAGAAGTGTTCATGTACCGGGCCGACGGTTCCATTGGCAAACACATCGATTTCGAGCAACCCCTCACGGGCGAAGCCGTACTGCCCGGCTTTTCATTCGACCTGCGTTTATTAAGGCGGTAAGGCCGTTGGCTCAAACTTTTACGGGCAAAGGGCCGTTTAAAAAGTACATGGAAACGCCCGAAAAAATCCGTAAAGCCTACGCCGAATTCGTTCTGGAAACCGGCAAACAACCCGTCTCTGTCTTCCAGTTTGCCAAAAAACTCAAACTGACTGAAGCCGATTTCTACACCGTCTACCCCTCTTTCGATGCCATTGAAGCCGATGTGTGGCTCACGTTTTTTGCCCAGGCCAAACAGGCCGTCGAGGCCGATGCCACGTACCAGACCTACTCCGTGCGCGAGAAACTGCTCGCCTTCTATTACACCTGGATTGAGTTGCTGAAGGCCCAACGCAGTTTTGTGGTTTACAGCTATGGGCGGCTCAACGGCATGACTCCCGATGCTACTGCTACGCCCGTGGGCCGCGCCCGGACGGGGCGGCAAACGGCCAAAAATTCGCGGGTGCTCATGCCCTTCAAAGATGCTTTCAACGATTTTGTGCGCGATCTGCTGGCCGAAGGCCGCGAAAGCCGGGAGGTGGAACCCCGCCCGTTCCTGACCGACCGCTACCCCAACGCCCTGTGGAATCAGACGCTCTTTCTGCTCAATTTCTGGGTGCGGGACACCAGTAAAGCCTTTGAAAAAACGGATACTGCCATCGAAAAATCGGTCAACACCGCCTTCGATCTTATTGGCCGCTCGCCGCTCGACACCCTGTTTGATCTCGCCAAATTTGCCTACCAAAACAGGTAGGTTATACAATTAATTAACCCGCGTTATCCGCGTTCCAACGTATACCCTTTAGGTTTTTATGAAAACGCAAAACTCAGTTCCTACCAGTAAAGTGGCCCGCGCCAGTCAGTTTATGAAAGCGGGCGTGAAAGTAGGCGGAAATTATATTAAACATTACACCAAAAAACTGGTCGATCCGTCGTCGGTGACGAAAGAAGACCTCCACAACGACAACGCCGCCGATATCTACGACGCGCTGAGTGAGTTGAAGGGGTCGGCCCTGAAAATGGCGCAGATGCTGAGTATGGATCGGGGACTGTTGCCCACGGCCTACTCCGATAAATTTGCCATGTCGCAGTATTCGGCACCGCCGCTGTCGGGGCCATTGGTGGTCAAAACATTCCGTACTTACTTCGGCAAATCGCCCGGCGAGCTGTTCGATTCGTTCGATATCAATTCGGTCAACGCGGCCAGTATCGGGCAGGTACACAAAGCGTTTAAATGGGGGAAGAAGCTGGCCGTAAAAGTGCAATATCCCGGCGTGGCCGATTCTGTCACGTCCGATCTGCGCATTGCTAAACCGTTGGCTATCAGGCTGTTGAATCTGGACGAGCGGCAGATTGATCGGTACATGGGCGAGGTGGAAACCAAGCTATTGGAAGAAACCGACTACGACCTGGAACTGCGCCGGTCGGTCGAGATTTCGGAAGCCTGTGCCCACATTGAGGGGTTGGTATTCCCGAAATATTACCCTGAACTGTCCAGCAAACGCATCCTGACGATGGATTGGCTGGAGGGGCTGCACCTGAAAGAATTTCTGGCTACCAACCCCACGCAGGAAGCCAGAAACCGCATTGGTCAACTGCTCTGGGATTTTTACGATCATCAGATCCACACCCTTCGGCAGGTTCATGCCGACCCGCACCCCGGCAATTTCCTGATGCGCCCCGATGGCACAATGGGCGTGATTGACTTCGGTTGCGTGAAAGTTATTCCCGATTATTATTACGATAATTATTTCCGGTTAATTAATCCTGATACGTTGCTGGATGTTGTTTTAACCGAAAAAATATTTGAAAATCTGGAATTTATTGTGCCGCAGGATTCGCCGAAAGACCGC
>JAYUKZ010000146.1:0-4027 GCA_043763995.1 Fibrella sp. | reverse complement strand
CCGACAGGCTGATGAACAGGCAAAAGGCAACGCTGGTGGTGAACAGGAGTTTCATAACAGTTGTGACTGGTTTATACCCTGATATACGCCAACGGCGGGCTAAAGGTTTTAACGTACCTGGCCGCGCCGGGCCTACCTTTGCCCCATGAACCTTGATCTGACTCAGAAAACGGCCCTGGTGTGCGGCAGTTCGCAGGGCATTGGCCGGGCCACGGCTATTGAACTGGCCCTGCTGGGAGCCAACGTGGTATTGATGGCCCGCAACGCCGCCCGCCTCCAAACTGTGCTGGCCGAACTAGACACCAGCCGGAGCCAAGAGCACCACCTGGCTGTTGCCGATTTTGCCGAAACCGATAGCGTGGCGCGGGCTGTGGCCGGGTTATTAACACGCCACCCGGTTATCCACATACTTATCAACAACACGGGTGGCCCGGCGGGAGGCCCGTTGCTGGAGGCCCAACCGGAGGCTTTTCTGCAAACGTTTCAGGCCCACGTGCTCAACAGCCAAACACTGGTGCAGGCCCTGGCTCCGGGTATGCGGCAGGCGGGTTACGGGCGCATTGTCAACATCATCAGCACGTCGGTGAAGCAGCCCATTGTGGGCCTGGGTGTGTCCAACACCATTCGGGGGGCCATGGCGCAGTGGGGCAAAACGCTGTCGCTGGAATTGGGGCCGTGGGGCATCACGGTCAATAATGTGTTGCCTGGCTACACCCAAACCGCTCGGCTGGAGGCCGTGGTAGCCATGCGGGCGCAGGCATCGGGTCAAACCCCGGAAGCCGTGGCCGCCAAACTGGAAAGCGAGATACCCATTGGCCGCTTTGCCACCGCCGCCGAAGTAGCCGCCGCCGTGGCGTTTTTGTGTACGCCCGCCGCTGGGTCTATTTCCGGTATTAACGTACCGGTGGATGGTGGAAAAACGGGCGGTTTGTGAAGTCTATTCGTTTGATGGTCATTAAATTATGCCCAATAAAGTAACAGTAGCTACTTTGTTTTGGCCATTATTCTTTTACTTTGTGGTGTAACTAACAACTAACTACCCTATGGCACATTGCTACAGTAAATGTGATAAACTTGTTTTGCTGGTCTGCCTGCTGTTGCTGACGGTTTCGTCGGCGTTTGCCCAGACCATTCGCGGAAAAGTAAACGACGGCAATACCGGCAGCGGCATTCCAGGCGCAACCATCGTGGTGGTAGGCACCCAAAGCGGTACTACCTCCGATGCCGACGGTAACTACACCCTGAAATTGGCCCCCGCCAGCTACCGGCTCGCCATCAGTTTTGTGGGCTACCAAAGCGTGACGGTGCCCGTAACGGTTCCCGCCACCGGCGAAGTGATTGTGAACACCCGCTTGCAGGAAAGCCAGTCGAGCCTCTCGGAACTGGTCGTGATTGGCTCTCGCGCCGCCACCGCCCGCACCAACATCCAGAGCGTGGTACCGGTAGACGTAATTACCACCAAAGAGATGAAAAGCTACGCCCAGGTAGACGTGAGTCAGATTCTGAACTTTGTGGCCCCCTCGTTCAACTCGAACCGCCAAACCGTGACCGACGGTACCGACCACATTGACCCCGCTTCGCTGCGCGGCCTCGGCCCCGACCAGACGCTGGTGCTTGTGAACGGAAAACGCCGCTACAACACCGCCCTCATCAACATCAACGGCTCGGTGGGCCGGGGCGCGGTGGGTACGGATATGAATGTGATTCCGGTGGCTGCCGTGGAGCGCATTGAAGTGCTGCGCGACGGTGCCGCCGCCCAATACGGGTCGGATGCCATTGCGGGCGTGATTAACGTGGTCTTGAAAAAGAACTACGAAGGGCTGAGTGCCTCGCTCATGGGCGGCGGTTCGTTTACCAACATGCGCTACCAGGCCCCTTTGTTGGGCGGTGGCAGCGTTGACCGCAGCCAACAACTGCGCGACGGGCAGGTGCTCCAGTTCGATATTTCGAAAGGGTTCCGGCTGGGGCAACGCGGGTCAATGACCGTGTCGGCCCAGATTGTGGACCGGGGCCGCACCAGCCGCGCCGGCGAAGACAACGCCCCCACCATTTATTTGGGTGCATCGGGTGGTTTCCCCGGAACGGGCTTGGTGCCGGTGGCCGGCCGCCCGGCGTTGCTGGCGGCTGATGCTCAACTGGTTGATCAGCGCGGCTACGACCGCCGCAACATGATTATCGGCAACTCATCATCGCGCAACTACGGGTTGTTTGTCAATGGCGGATTGCCAGTGGGTGCCAAAGGCGAAGTGTATTTCACGGCGGGCGTAACCAACCGCTCCGGCACGGGCTACGGCAACAATCGGATTCCGGTGTCGAGGGCACAGCAGCCCCTGGCCGCCGACGGTTCGCTGTTCTATGCCGATGGCTTTCTGCCTGCCATTAAAGCAACCCTTGATGACCGGTCACTGACGGTGGGCTACAAAACCAAACTCGGCGACTGGAACGTAGACCTGAGCAACGCCTACGGGCAGAACGCCATTCGGTTCGACGTTCAGAATTCAGGAAATGCCACTCTGCCCAGCGCGGCCAACCAGCAAACGGAGTTTTACGCAGGTACGTTGGGTTTCAACCAAAATACCGTTAACCTGGATGCCTCGCGGTTACTGAGCAACATCAACGGTATCAACTCGCTGAACCTGGCGTTTGGGGCCGAATATCGCCGCGATCAGTACTCGATTGTGGCCGGCGAATCGGCTTCGTATTCGGGGGCAACGGCTAACAAAGTGGTGCCGCTGGCTCCGTTGGTCATTGGCGGCCCATCGTCGGGCACGGGCCTCGCCCTGCCCGGTGCCCAGGTGTTCCCCGGTTTTCAGCCCACCGACGAACTGGATCGTTCGCGGAGCAACATCAGCTTATATGCCGATGGCGAAGTGCAGGTGAACAAGCGTTGGTTGGTTGATGTGGCCACGCGTTACGAAAACTTCTCTGATTTTGGTTCGCAACTGACCGGCAAACTGGCCTCGCGCTATGAGTTTGCCGAGGCGTTTAGTCTGCGGGGTGCCATTAGCACGGGTTTCCGCGCACCCAGTTTGCAACAACGGTATTTCAACAACGTCAGTACGCAGTTTGTGGCCGGGTTGCCGTCCAATACCCTCACGGTCAACAACGACAGCGACTTGGCCCGTAAGGTTATTGGCGTAGACGCGCTGAGGCCCGAAACGTCGGTCAACTATTCGCTGGGTTTTGCCAGCAAAATTGGCCGTGGTTTCACCATGACTGTCGATGCCTATCAGATCGATATCAAGGACCGAATTTTGTACTCTGGTGCCTTCACGCGGGCTTCGCTGGGTTTCAACGCCGCCGATTTTGTGGGTATCAACCTGGTGCGGGTATTTGCCAATGCGGCCAACACCCAAACGCGCGGTATCGACATCGTAGCTACCGAACGGCTTCGGCTGGGCAAAGGCCAACTGACGCTGTCGGGCGCGGTCAATTTTAACCGCACCCGCGTGGTGCAACTCAACCCCTCTGAGTTCATCAACCGGCCCGCCAACAACGAAACACGCGGCGGCAACCCCGATGCCTGGGCACGGACGCTGCTCTTCGACCGGTCGCAGATTGCGCTGCTCGAAACGGGTTTGCCCCGCAGCAAGGTTAATCTGAGCGCGGCTTACAGCCACAACAAGTTCGACGTGTCGTTCCGGGCCGTTCGGTTTGGCGAGGTGCGCAACCTGACCAATGCCGATCCGTATGCCATCAACGCCGCTACGGGTGCTTTCTTCAACACGCAGTTCGCCCGCGACAACGCCGGTAACGCCCTGCTTGATCAGACCTTCAACCCCATCTGGATTTCGGATGTCACCATCGGCTACCGGATCACCAAGATGCTGACGGTGCAGGTAGGAGCCAACAACGTGTTCGACGTATACCCCGACCAGATTTACATCGACCCCCGCAACGCCACCGGCTCGCTCGACTACAACACGGGCCGCGACCAGTCGAACCGGGGCCGGTTCCTGTTCCCCTCCAATCAGGGCGGGTTCAACGGTCGGTTTGTGTTTGCCCGTTTGTCGGCCACGCTGTAAGG
>JAYUKZ010000145.1:0-14981 GCA_043763995.1 Fibrella sp. | reverse complement strand
CCGGCAAACCCGACATTTCGGGTATCGACGAAGGCACGTCTAACTACATGCGTTTGCTCTGGAAATTGCAGGAGCTACCCACCGACGAGGCGCGGATTGCCTGGAACGATGCCACCATCCAGGACATCAACAAAATGACCTGGACATCGAGCGACGGGTTTGTGACGGCGATGTACAACCGGATTTTTTACATGATCTCACTGGCCAACGAGTTCATCCGCGAAACGAGCGACGACAAGCTAAGCAGCCGCAACATCACCGGCGAGAATGCCACCAACGCCCGCACGTTCCGGGCCGAGGCGCGTTTTTTGCGGGCGTTGTCGTATTTCCACGCCGTTGATATGTTTGGCACGGTGCCCTTTGTGACCGAGGCCGACGCGCCCGGTTCGTTTTTGCCCCGGCAGGCCACCCGGCAGGAGTTGTTTACCTACGTAGAATCGGAACTGAAAGCCATTGAGACCGAACTGGCCCCCGCCGGTGGTGCCGAATATGGCCGCGCCGACCGCGCTGCCGCCCAAGCCATGCTGGCCCGGTTGTATCTCAACGCCCAGGTCTATACCGGCACTTCGCGGGCCACGGATGCCGTGACATACGCCAAAAAAGTGATCGACGCCAACGTGTACCGCCTCGAACCAACGTACCAGAACCTGTTTCTGGCCGACAATAACACGTCGAAAGAGATCATCTTCCCGATCAACTTCGACGGCACCCGCACCCAGACTTTTGGCGGCATGACCTTCCTGGTTCATGCGGCGGTGGGCGGCAACATGTCCAGCAACGCCTTTGGCGTAAACGGCGGCTGGAGCGGCATTCGGTCTACCCAAAAACTGGTCGATGCCTTCCCTGACGTGACGGGAGCCGCCGACAAGCGGTCGATGTTTTTTACCGACGGGCAGAAGAAAGAAGTGGAAGACCTGGGTACGTTTACCGATGGCTTTGCCGTGACCAAGTACAAAAACGTGACCTCAACCGGCAAACCCGGTTCTGACCTGACGTTTGTGGATACGGATTTTCCCCTCATCCGCCTGGCCGATATGTACCTGACCTATGCCGAGGCAGTCTTACGGGGCGGCACCGGCGGCGATCAGGCCACGGCTATCAGCTACGTGAACCTGCTGCGTACCCGCGCCAAAGCAGCCACCGTGTCCAGCATTAACCTCGACTTACTTTTGGCCGAGCGGGCACGCGAACTGTATTGGGAAGGCTACCGCCGCACCGACCTGATTCGCTACGACCGCTTTACTACCGGCACGTACCTGTGGCCGTTCAAAGGCGGTGTAATGGCAGGCAAGGCCGTGGATGCCAAGTATAACCTATACCCCATTCCGGCCAGCGACCTGGTAGCCAACCCATCCCTGAAGCAAAATAACCCAGGGTATTAATTCGTTTCTTTACCGGTTTTCGCCCGGTACCAATCGGTGCCGGTGCGAAAACCGTACTCTTTGTTTATAAACCGTTTACACTATATGAAATCGTTACTCAAAAGTTTCCTGGTGGCTGCGTCGGCTTTACTGACGTTCGTAGCCTGTGAGAAGGATGAAGAAAGACTCATCCTGAATTCGGCAGCGGTGCCGGTGGCGAGCGCGTCGGCCCCAACGGTGGTGCTGACCAAAGCCAACGCCGACAAAGACGCGCTAACGATCAGTTGGGCCAAGCCTGATTACGGCTTCGATGCCGCCGCAAACTACACGCTGCTGATCGACAAAAGAGGGGGTGACTTCACCAAAGCCGCCGCCCTTGCGGTAGGAACCGGGCTGTCGAAAACCTTCAAGACTGCCGAACTGAACTCGCTGCTGATTGGCATGGGCCTGGCCCCCAACGCGGCGGCAGGGCTGGATTTTAAAGTAACCTCAATGCTGGGTGGCCGCACCATGCTCTCCTCGGTGCTGGGCAGCGTGATGGCCACGCCCTACCTCGACCGCCTCGACCTGAGTTCGCCCTGGGGGTTGGTGGGTAGTGCCACCGCCAACGGCTGGGACGGCCCCGATCAGCCATTCTTCAAAACCGAAACGCCCGGTGTATTTGCCGCTTACGTAACGCTGAAGGACGGCGAAGTGAAAATTCGGCAGGATAACAAGTGGGACACCAACTACGGCGGTTCGGGCGGAAAACTGTCGCTCAACGGCGACAACCTGAAAGTAACTCCCGGTGTTTACCGCGTCACCTTCAGCCCAACGGCCCTGACCTACGCCATCGATAAATTTTCGTGGGGAATGGTGGGCGATGCTACGCCCAACGGCTGGAACGGCCCCGACCAGGCCATGACCTACGATGCCAACACCGACCAATGGTTTTTGCTGGTACCCCTGAAAGCGGGCGAAGCCAAAATTCGCCTAAACAACGATTGGGGAACCAACTTTGGCGGTTCGGCAGGGAAGCTGGTTAAAGATGGCGACAACTTTAAAATTACCGCTGCCGGTATGTATCTGGCCGTAGCCGATTTCAAAACTGGCTCACTCAAGTATAGCCTGCTGCCGGTGAAAGCCTGGGGATTGGTAGGCGATGCCACGCCAAACGGTTGGGATGGCCCAGATCAGGCGTTCCGGCCCGACCTGTCGAAAGATGGTGTTTGGAACCTGACCGGTGTGAAACTGAAGGTGGGCGAGATGAAAATACGGGCCGACAATAAGTGGGACACCAACTTTGGCGACGATGGAGCCAACGGCACACTGGAAGCCAACGGAGCCAACATTAAGGTAGCCGCCGCAGGTACGTATGACATCATGATTGACTTCACCAATGCTGCTTCGCCCAAGATTACCGTGGCGAAAAAGTAAACGATTAGATTACTCAAGAATGTTAAACTCGCCGGGCCTTTTGTCCGGCGAGTTTTTTTGTAGCTATTCCGTCAGCTAAAGCTGTAATGCGGCACTCCGACGGTAGGGCTACATTTACCCGGTTAATTCTCCCCTCCTATTTTGACTTCAGCCCCTCCCCTACCTGCCCCTGCCGTGGGCACTACCGGCGTGCATTACGAACTGTTTGTGCGGGCCTTTGCCGACAGTAACCACGACGGTATCGGCGATTTGGCGGGCGTGATTCAAAAACTGGATTACCTGCGCGACCTGGGCATCGCGGCCATTTGGCTCATGCCCGTGAACCCCTCGCCTACCTACCACAAATATGACGTGACCGACTTTTACGGCATCGACCCGGAATATGGCACGCTTACCGAGTTCCGGCAACTAGTGGCCGAGGCCCACCGCCGGGGCATCACCGTGCTCATGGATTTGATCATTCACCACACAAGCATCCGGCATCGGTGGTTTCAGGAAGCCATAAAGGGTCAAGACAATTCCTACCGCCACTATTACAAGTGGCTCACGTCCAACGAGATAACCCGCCGTAACCTGGCCACCCGCGACATTACCGCCGACTCGGACGAGCGTAGCCCCTGGCACAACGTACCTGGCGAGCGGGCGGGGCGCGAATCGGCAGAGAAATATTACGGCATGTTCTGGAGCGGTATGCCCGACCTGAATTTCGACCATCCGCCCTTACGGCAGGAGATTTACGCCATTGCCCGCTATTGGCTCACCGATGTGGGCGTAGACGGGTTTCGGCTCGACGCCGCCCGGCACCTGTACCGGGAAGCCGAAGAACCTAAAAACCACCAGTTTTGGGAAGAATTTGGTCAGGTGGTGCAAGCCGCCAAACCGGGGGCCTACCTGGTGGGCGAGGTCTGGACACAGCCCAACAAAGTGGCTCCTTATTTCAGAGGGTTGCAGGCCAATTTCAATTTCGACCTGGCCCTGGAACTGGCCGAGGTAGTCCGGCAAGGAGACGACCCCAACGACGTGATGGCGTTTCTACACGACACCCACGCCGCCTACACCGCCGTGAACCCCCACTTTATCGACGCGTTGATTCTCTCCAACCATGACCAAACGCGCATCGGCAGTGTGCTGGGGGGCGACCTGAACAAGCTGAAAGTAGCGGCCAATTTATTGCTGACCCTGCCCGGCGGGCCATACCTCTACTACGGCGAGGAAATCGGGATGTTGGGCCAAAAACCCGACGAACATATCCGGGAACCGTTTCTGTGGGACGTTGGACGGCAAGACCCCGCCCGCGCCCGTTGGGTACGTGCCCGCCATTCTACCAGCCGCACCGTGCGCCCCCTGGCCAGCCAACAAACCGACCCCAATTCGCTCTTTTCGCATTACAAACGCCTCATTCACTACCGAAACAGCCACCCCGTACTGCACGACAACCAAAGTCGCTTACGGCTCAGCCAGATTCGGCAGCGGGGCGTGGTGGCGTTTGGACGGGTGAACAGCGGCGGGGTGGTGTGGGTGGTACAAAACCTGACCGGCCAACCCGTGGCGGTGGTGCTAACGGCCACCCAACACAATGTTACGGGTGTGCAGTGGGCCACCGGCCCAGGTACGTACCTGGAAGGCGAAACCCTGACACTGCCCGCCTACACGCTGGCGGTGCTGAGCTAGGGGGTGGACGGTTTGGGTTTCCGGTCTATCTTTGCCACACCGCCGCCCGCCGATGCGTCGGACCGTGCCCTCCCCATGCCGCAACTCAGTACGCGCCACCTGCTTGGCATCAAAGACCTGAACGAGACCGATATTCAGTTGATTCTGGAAACGGCCACCCAGTTTAAAGAGGTCATTAACCGGCCTATCAAAAAGGTACCTTCCCTGCGGGACGTGACGATTGCCAACGTCTTTTTCGAGAACTCGACCCGCACCCGGCTGTCGTTTGAACTGGCCGAGAAACGCCTCTCTGCCGACGTGGTGAACTTTTCAGCATCGGGCAGTTCGGTGAAAAAAGGCGAAACCCTGCTCGACACCGTCAATAATATTCTGGCCATGAAGGTAGATATGATTGTGATGCGCCACAGCAGCCCCGGTGCGCCCCACTACCTGGCCAACCGGCTGGCGGCGGGGCCTGTTGCAACCGCCACCCAACGAACCGGCGGGCGCGGGGCCAACGTAATCAACGCCGGCGACGGCACCCACGAACACCCCACCCAAGCCCTGCTCGACTCGTTTTCGATGCGCGAAAAACTGGGCGATCTGGCCGGGAAGCGCGTGGCCATCATCGGAGACATTACCCACTCGCGGGTGGCGTTATCGAACATTTTTTGTCTGCAAAAGCTGGGGGCCGAAATCATGGTTTGCGGCCCTACCACGCTGATTCCCAAACATATAGAAACGCTTGGTGTGCGCGTAAGTCACGACGTGGGCGCGGCCCTTGCCTGGTGCGACGTGGCCAACGTACTCCGCATTCAGCTAGAGCGGCAACAGATCAAGTATTTTCCGAGTCTGCGCGAGTACGGCCTCTATTTCGGGATCACCAAACAGATGCTCGACGACCTGAACCGGCCCATTGTGCTGATGCACCCCGGCCCCATTAACCGGGGGGTCGAACTAAGTTCAGATGCCGCCGATTCGGCCCACAGCATCATTCTCGATCAGGTCGAAAACGGCGTGGCGGTACGGATGGCGGTGCTGTTTCTGCTGGCGCAGTACTAGCGTTGGTCAGATAAAAATCACCTCCGTCAGTACCTCTGCCCCGATCTCCTTGTTTACCAACTGAATCACTTTCTGTTTGGCGTTGACGAGTTCGTTCCGTAGCGGGGCCGACGATATTTCGATGTAAAGGGTGCTGTCGCGAACGTAGAGGCGGGTGGTACGCGAGGCAATGGCCGACCCCATCATACGGCCCCAATAGGCTTCCAGATACGTCTCGTTGAACCGCCCGCGTAGCTTGTACACCTGCAAAAGCTTATCAAACGCCTCTTTAACAGTGGTGGTGCCGGGGTGGCGCGAGGTGGCGGTAACGTATTTCGGACTGGTCATGTGGGTGTGGCATTGGTCTGGATAGCCACAAAGATAACATTCCGTTAATAGGACGGATGGTTCGGTACCGGAACAATTTTAACCGGTGCCCCCACCTTCCGAACGTGCGCAAATTGGTACACATCAACAAACGACTGCCCGGCGGCAAGGGCTGTCAGGAGACGGGGCAGGGCGGTGTTGCCCGCCGTGGCCAACCACCTGGATACTTCGCGGCCAGCGGTGAGGTAGGCCAGCATCACGCGGGAATAGTCGCCATAAAAAAAATCGCGGGTAGTTTCCAGGGCGGTAAGTTTAGGCGCGGACACGCGGAGGCCGGGGAGGCTGCTGATGCGGTAGTTCCATTCGGCATCGTAGACCAAAAACCGTTCGCGGGCATCGGTGCTGCCGCTCGAAAACCGGTAATCGACCATCAGGGCCAGCCCTTCGTTGAACCACTGCGGCACCTGCCGTTTGGTGGTGAGCCACCCCAGCCGGGCAAACAGTTCGTCGTGGCACAGCTCGTGGGCCAGTACGTCGGGGCTGTTGCCTTCGGGGCCGATGACCAAAAACGAGTCGCCCCAGGGCATTCCCAGGCTGCACCCCGCCCCCTCGCCGCCCGAACAATAGCGGGCATACTGGGCTTGGGTGGGGCAGTAGATCACCACGGCCCGCCCGCGCTGCGCCCCCCAAAACGCCCCAATCCGGGCCGAGGCCATTTGGAGGTGCCGGGCGAGCGCATCGCGCTGCGGCGGGGTGGCGGTTTTGTCTACAAAAACGGTTCGACTTTGAACTTTATACGCTTGAAAATCAGACGAATAACTAATTATCAGGCACCGCCACAGCGACGGAAACAGGACAAATAACCCGATGGGCAACGCGAGGAAGAAAGAGACAAACCAGCGGACAAAAACAGACCAACGCATGAACTTGTCAACAAGCAGAATGCCTTTACAGTTTGGGCGTTGCCTACATTCACGTTCCAAAACCCGCCCTGGCTTCCGGGCCGAATCACCAACCGCAATGGCTTCTATTCTGATTTTAGGCGCGGGCCTCGCCGGCCTCACCGCCGCCCGCGAGCTTACCCGCCTGGGCCATACCATTCGTCTGCTCGACAAGGGGCGGCGGGTGGGTGGGCGGCTGGCTACCCGCCGCCTGGGCACGGGCCTGGCCGACCACGGGGCGCAGTATTTTTCGGCCCAATCGGCTGATTTTAAGGCGTTAATGAGCCAACTGCTGGCGGCGGGCGTGGTGCAGGAATGGCACCTGGAACAGTCAGACCCGGCTTCGTTTCGGCATCCGCGCTACGTGGGCACGGGGGGCATGAACAGCATTGCCCGTTTTTTGGCCGAGGGCTTAGCCGTTGAAACCGAACAGAAAGCGGTGAAATTAAGTACCACCCCAACCGGCTGGCAGGTGGCTACCGAAGCGGGCAACACGTATCTGGCCGACGCGCTGCTGCTCACCATGCCCGCCCCGCAAGCCCTGGCCCTCTGCCGAGAATCGGGCCTGGCGTTGACCTCCGACGACGAAACCGCGCTGAACACGATTCACTACGAACCCTGTCTGGCGGTGCTGTTGGCCCTGAACCAGCCCACTAACGTACCTGCGCCGGGGGGCCTGAAACCCACCCCGGAAACCGCCATAGCCTGGCTAGCCGACAACCAGCAAAAAGGTATTTCGCCCGCCCTGCCCACCCTCACGCTCCATGCTTCGCACACGTACAGCCGCGCCCACCTGGACGATGCTGACCTCCCGGCCCTGATTCCTGATCTACTGGCGAGCGTATCGGCCTGTTTTCCGCCCGAAACCGTGACCGAGCAACACATTCACCGTTGGCGGTACAGCAACGCCACGGTTCGGCACGAGGCACCATTTTTAGCGGCAACGTCCCAACCCACAACACTCTTATTTGGCGGCGATGGCTTCGGAACGGGCAACATCGAGGGGGCATTTTTGTCAGGTTTGGCAATGGCCCGCTTCTTTGGCCCGGCACAAACGGGCTGACATCCCGGTTTTTTCGCGCACAAAAAAAGGGGACCCGATTAGCCGGGTCTCCTTTTTTGTGGGTCAACTCGCTGATAGTCAGTCTTTCAGACTGCTCAGGTACGTCTTGTTGCCGTTTTTATTGATGTAGTATTTTCCGCCCCGTGGGCCGGTCATTACCTGTTCACCGTTTGGCCCTTTCATGGCGCGGTCAACGGGGGCTTTGTAATCGGCGGGGGTAGCTTTTACTTCTTTGGCGGCAGTTTTCGACTCTGCTTTGGCGGCTTTCTTGTCGGCCTTCGTGGCTGTTCCACCGTCGGCGGCGGCAACTTTTTGCTCCAATTTAGCGGCCTTCTTATCGGCTTTAGTAGCAGTGGCAGCAGGTTCAGCGGCAGCAGCGGCGGCTTTCTTGTCGGCTTTGGCGACCTTCTTATCGGCTTTCGTCATGGCAGCATCGGGGGCAGCTTTGGCATCGGTTTTGGCAGCTTTGACGGCATCCTTCGCGGCTTTTTTCTCGGCCTTGGCGGCGGCTTTTGCCGCTTTGTCGGCTTCTTTGGCCGCATCATCTGCCGCATTTTTCTTATCTGCTTTTGCGGCAGCTTTCTCGGCTTTGGCGGCAGCTTTTTCGGCTTTAGCAGCCACTTTGTCTACAGTAGCCTTAGCGGCTTTCTCTTTTTTAGGTTTGGCATCCTGAGCAGGCGCGGTCACGGCAACGAGCAGGCAAACCAGGAAGGTCAACAGGGCAGCAATCTTTTTCATGTGCTTGTTTTTTAACTGGGTGAGGCAAAAAAGAAATTACGGTACTGAGACCGAAAGGTGAGATAAAAGTTGCGCCAAAGCAACCGGTTAATGAAAATTTAAGGAAAGCGGCCCCCTAGCCCCCGAAGGGAGAAC
The DNA here is from genome assembly GCA_043763995.1 of Fibrella sp. Classification (GTDB taxonomy): domain Bacteria; phylum Bacteroidota; class Bacteroidia; order Cytophagales; family Spirosomataceae; genus Fibrella. The sequence continues at coordinate 6,309 of JAYUKZ010000145.1, read as the reverse complement.
TGAGTTCGCAGCCCTTCCAAGCCGGAGGCTTCTGCTGCGAACTCAGTTCCCCCTTCGGGGGCTAGGGGGCTTCTTTTTCGTATCTTTACTTACATGAACATCCCCGTACTGCCCGCCCACACCCAAACCGCACAAGACCCCGCCACGTACCTGAAACGGTATTACGGCTACGATACCTTTCGCCCAATGCAGGAGGCCGTGATCCAGTCTATTACCGGCGGGCGCGACACGGTGGTGCTCATGCCCACGGGCGGCGGCAAGTCGGTATGTTTTCAGATTCCGGCCCTGATGCTGCCCGGCCTGTGCGTGGTGGTCTCGCCACTGATTGCTCTGATGAAAGATCAGGTGGAAGCCCTGCATCTGAACGGCATTGCGGCGGCCTACATCAACTCGTCGCAGGGGGCGCGGGACGTGCGGCAGGTGGAAGAAAACTGCCTTAGCGGTCAGCTAAAACTGCTCTATGTTTCGCCCGAAAAGCTTCTGTCCGAATCATTTCATGTGTTTTTGAACCGCCTCCGGGTGTCGCTCTTCGCCATCGACGAGGCGCACTGTATTTCCAGTTGGGGGCACGATTTTCGGCCCGAATATACTCAGCTAAACCTGTTGCGCACCTGGTTTCCGCAGGTGCCCATCATTGCCCTCTCGGCCACCGCCGACCGCCTTACGCGCCAGGATATTGCCGACCGCCTGAACCTGACCGATCCGGCCATTTTCATCGATTCCTTCAACCGAACCAACCTCAGCCTCCAGGTCATGCCTGGCATCGACCGGATGGGGCAGATCATTAAACTCCTGAAAGACAAGCCAGGTACGTCGGGAATTATTTACTGCCAGAGCCGTAAGAATTGCGAAATGCTGGCCACCAAATTGATGGAGAAAGGCTTTTCGGCGGCGTTCTACCACGCGGGTATGGATGCCCCCGAACGTGCCCGGATTCAGGAGGCGTTTCTGCGCGACGACGTTCGGATTATGTGCGCCACCATTGCTTTCGGCATGGGCATCGACAAGAGCAACGTGCGGTGGGTGATGCACTACAACATGCCCAAAAACATTGAAGGGTATTACCAGGAAATTGGCCGCGCCGGGCGCGATGGGCTACCGTCGCAAACGCTGCTGTTTTACAGTTTTGCCGACGTGACGAGCTACACCCGGATGCTGACCGAAAACCAACCCGCCAACCTGGAACTGCAATTGGCCAAGCTGGAACGGATGAAACAATACGCCGAAGCCAACACCTGCCGGCGGCAAATTCTGCTCTCGTACTTCTCCGAACAACTGGCCGAACCCTGCGGCAACTGCGACGTATGCCGCAACCCCCGCGTCACGTTCGATGCCACCACCATCGCCCAGAAAGCCCTCTCGGCCATTATCCGGCTAAGCGAACGCGTACCCCTGAATACGCTCATCGACGTGCTGCGCGGCTCCCGGAGTCAGGCCATACTGGCGCAGGGGTACGACAAAATTAAAACCTACGGGGCCGGGGCCGACCTGCGGTTTGAGGAGTGGCGCAGTTACCTGAACCAACTCATCAACATCGGCGTGATTGACGTGGCCTACGAAAACCATTACGCGTTGCGAAAAGGACTGCTGGCCGACGACGTGCTTCGCAATGGTTTGATCATCAGCCTGGTACGTCCCGACGATGCGCCAAAGCCAGTGGTAGAAAAAGCCACCCGCACCCGTGGCGACAATGCTGGTTGGGCGGGCCGCGACGAGCTTTTCGAACGACTGCGTGTTCTGCGCAAACGTATTGCCGACGCGCAGAATGTGCCGCCCTACGTGGTCTTCACCGACTCGACCCTGGAAGACATGGCCCGCCTCCGCCCCACCTCGCCCGATGCGTTTCGGAATGTTTCGGGTGTGGGCGAACGCAAACTGGATATGTTCGGCACGGCGTTTATGACCGAAATAGCCGGTTATCTGGGCGTACCGCTGGGCCAATCGGAGCCTGGCACACCCGCCCCTGCGCGGCCCCGGCAGGTAGCCCGACCCAAAGGCACAACCCAACAAATGACGCTGGAACTGTATGAGCAAGGCTTAAGTGTGGGGCAGATAGCCTCGCAACGTGAACTCGGCCCCTCCAGCATTATGAACCACCTGATCCAGCTTTCGCAGATGGGCCATACCATTGACCTAGAAAGCCTGGTTACCCCCGCCGAACGCCGCGAAATAGAAACGGCCATTGCCGTGGTGGGCCTGGCCGACAACCGTACCAAACCCATCTACGACCACCTGGAAGGCCGCTACGAGTACGGTAAAATAAACCTGGTCATCCTGCTGATGGGAACGGTTTAGCTTGGTCAGGTACGTTGGGTGTGGCCACAAAATCAGTTTGTCGTAACCAAATTCGGCAGGTACCGGTTAACAGGGCAGACAAATAACGTCATACTCAACCATGAAAAAGATTATGTACACCGCCGCCTTTGTGGTGGCCTGCACCAGCATGGGCCTGGCCCAAACTACCCCCAACGAACCCGCTACCACCCGCGAAAAAGTGAAGGAAACGGCGCAGGAGGTAAAGGAGAAAGCCCAGGACATTGGGAAGGACGTAAAAGAGAAAACGAAAGACATTCGGCAGGACGTAAAAGAAAAGGCGCAGGACATCAAACAAGATGTGAACCAGGCCGCCGAAAAAGCTAAAGTGAAGTTGGATGAGCAGTATGAGGTAAGCCGCACGTACCAAGAGCGCAACCAACTCACCTGGTTTCAGAAAGGGAGCTACATGGGCAGCGCGTCTTTGGGTTTTGGCACCGGGGCGGGCAGCGGCACCTATATATCGTTTAGCCCGCGCATTGGCTACTTTTTCCAGCCGGGCCTAATGGGCGGGATTCGGCTCGGTTTCGACCGGCGGATGGCCACCAGCTACAGTGCCAACCAAACGGGTGTTTTCCTGCGGTACTACCCCTTTCGTACCCGCATCAGCGGCTTTGGCGGCTTCGGCTATAATTTTGGCCGCGAATATTCGAGCAACATTGCCGCCGACCAAAAAGCCCGCTACAACAGCGTGAACCTGGAAATTGGTACCATGTTCTGGGTACGTTCTAACCTGGGTGCCGAACTGGCCCTGGAAAACAACTACTACGACCAGTCGGACCCGCTGGCGGGCCGCAACAAAGGCGGTCGGTTGCGGTTTGGGGTCAATTATTTCTTCGGTCGGCCAAACCGGTAGGTGAGTTTTAGTGTGACCTCGCCCCGTTGGGGAGTGGAATGTTTGCGTCGGCGTATTGTTTGTTGGCGTATCGTATTCGGCGTAGGCCGAACCTAATACGCCAACAAACAATACGCCTACTCCTAATACGCTGATTCAAAAAATGCGCCCAAAAAAACAGAAAAACTCAATTGTTATGGAACAGAAAAAAGGCTTCGGCCAAACCGCCCTCATCACGGGCGCATCGAGTGGCATTGGTCAGGAACTGGCCAAATTATTTGCGCAAGACGGCTACAACCTGGTGTTGGTGGCCCGCAGCGGCGAAACGTTGCACCGCCTCGGCGAGGTCTTTACCCAGAACTACGGCACGGAGCAGATTACCGTGATCGAGAAAGACCTCTCGGAAGAGGATGCCGGTCGCGAAGTGTATGAGCAGGTAAAAGCCAAGGGAATCCTGGTGAATGTGCTCGTGAACGATGCCGCCGTATCGACTTATGGCAAATTTGCGACCGAGACCGACTGGGAAGCCGAAAAATCGCTGATTCACCTCAACGTGCTGACTCCCACGCTGTTGATGAAACTATACCTGGCCGAAATGGTGGCCCGCAACGAAGGGAAAGTGCTTAACCTGGCCTCGCTGGTATCCATTGCGCCGTTTCCGCTTCAGGCCGTGTATGCGGCCACCAAATCATTTGTCTGGAGTTTATCGCAGTCGTTGGTGAACGAATTGAAAGACACCAACGTGACCGTTACGGCCCTGATGCCCAACGCCACCGACACCGATTTTTTCAACAAAGCCGGGGCGGCTGATGTGCTTGCGACCGAGATGCTGGACGACCCCGCCATGGTGGCCAAAGATGGCTACGACGGCTTGATGGCGGGCAAAGCGAAGGTGGTGCCGGGCGGAATGAAAAATAAACTGACCGAGGTGATGGCCTACCTCACACCGCAGGAAATGCTGGCCGGGCAGATGCGCCTCCTCAACACGCCCAAACACGAGTTGGCCCAGGAAGCCAAAGCATCGGCGTGGGCGGTGGGGCTGGGGTTGGCGGCGGTGGCCCTCACCGGCATGGCCCTGGCCGCCCTCTACCGCAACGTACCTGTGGCCGACCGGTTGGCGCATCAATATCAGTACGGCAAAGCCAAATACCGGGTTGGCCACGCCGCCCGGCAAGCCAAAAGTGCCGTGCTGGATGCCGTAGCCTAACCGTTTCATAGGCTCAATTCACAAGCCCGCCCCGCCCCAACAGGGGGTGGTTCCTCCGAATCGTACACCATTCGCCACCACTTCGCTACAGCATACGCTAATTGATTCTGTCCCATATCAATGGTTCCAAAGACGTATGGCGAGCAGCGTCAGGCCCTGCGCTCTACTGAAACACGCATCCAGGCATCCAGTGCAGGGCGTTCTGGAGTACGGTAATCAGGTCTTGATTATTGAGAGATTATTGAGCCGTTGAGAATTAACGAAGAACGGTTAGCTGTCCACTATATCGATGCCCGGAGGGGGTTGGCTGAACCTGGTAAATATAGACACCGGGTTCTACCACACCTTGTCTGTAGGTGCCGTCCCAGGCCGCAGTCGGACCCGTTGCCTGGTAGATGACTTCTCCCCATCGATTGAAAACAGCCACTTCACAGCCAGGAAACGGCTCCAGGTTGACCGGGTGCCAGAGATCGTTCACTCCGTCGCTATTTGGTGAAAACGCCGTGGGAATATAAATTCGATCAACCACTGTCACAGCCACCATTACCTGCGCCAGACAGCCGGAGGCCGTTTCGGCACGGATCACATACTGTTGAGATGCCCCCGATGTATACAGCGGTGCCGCCGTGTCCGACCGATCTAAATAGTCGGCGGGTTGCCATTGAATGCGTGAAACGGGACTCGAGGGCAACAGCCGTAGCCGGGCGGTATCACCCCGTTGCACCGAGTAGTTTACCGGCCCCTGTAGTCGTAACGGGGGCGTGGTTTGTATCCACCGGGTCGCCGAACCGCTACAGCCGCTTGGTTCCCCTACGGTGTACGTAACTCGATGCGTACCCTCGCCCGCGATAGCCGGGTCAAAAAGACCGGCTGTCACGCCCCTTCCCGCCCACGTTCCATTGGCTGGTGTGGCGGACAAAAAGACAACCGGACTGCTGGCGCAGCGGGGAGGAACCGAGTCCAATAGGGGGGTGGGGCGGGGCAAAGCAGTGAGGGCTGATGGGGCCGAAACAGCCGAACACCCTGCGGCAGTGGTCACGATGACGCTGTACGTACCGGCTTGTTTTACCCAGCGGGAGGACGCAGTCGATGACGCTACCGGCTCCCATCGGTATCGGTATTGTGGGTTATCGGTGGTCGATAACTTAACAGAATCGCCCAGACAAAACTGGCGTGCCGATGCTGACAATGAGGCATCGGGTGTAGGTTGAAACAGTACGCTCAGGCTATCGTTGGCCACGCAGTTGGCTCCCCCAGGTGTGACAGTAATCCGGTACAGACCACTTTTATTGACGACTAGCTGACTGGTCGTCGCCACAAGCGGCAGGTTGTCGGCTGTCCATTGGTACCGGCCACCCGGCGTAGTGACCGATAAACTCAATAACGCCGCGTCTCCGTCGCACAAAGGGGGTTGTTTCTCCTGTAATCCGTCGGCTGAGAGAAGGCGAAGTTTTACGGCAGGTTGTTGAATTACGTCTACCTGAGTCGGTGAGGAGATGGTATCCCGGGCACACGTAGCCGAAAAACTCTTGACAACCGTATACATGCCTGCCTCCTTGACAACCAGCGCGGGAGCCGTATTACCAATCAGATTTACCCCGTTGCGCTGCCACTGGTAGACCCATTGGGTACCAGGGTCTGTTGTCAGGGTCAGGGACGTACCAGCGCACAATTTGGCTTCCGAAACGGGCTGGCCGTTTGAACTGAGAATAGGCACGGGCGGCGTTGTCCGGGGGCAGTCTACGACCGGCAGTACGAAATCCCGCCGGACGGAGCCGATTTTGGTTCCGTTTCGATACTCATCGCACTGAACGGTAAACAGGTAATAACCAACCTGCGTAGCCTTGACGGTAAGCTGCCCCGTTCGGGTGTCGATTTGCAAAGATGGGGTACCAGGAATAGCGTTGGCGGCAGTATAACCAGCCCCCCAGGTAATGAGCGGGTAGCTTGGCCG
>JAYUKZ010000144.1:0-4038 GCA_043763995.1 Fibrella sp. | reverse complement strand
ACAAATAGCCGACGCAACGACGTACCTGAACCTTTGGGAGCCACCAAAAACACGTCGATGTCGGTAGGCGGAATGATGCCGGTTTTCTCTTTGTAGGTTACGCCAAAACCGTGCGAGAAATAGAGCGATTTACCGGGCACCAGTGCGGCTTTCACCGTGGGCCACAGCTCAATTTGGGCGGCATCGGAGAGCAAAAAGCAGATGATGGTTCCTTTTTCAAGGGCTTCTTCGATCTCAAACAGCGTTTCGCCGGGAACCCAGCCATCGGCAATTGCTTTGTCGAAGGTTTTGCCTTTGCGCTGCCCCACAATGACACGGAAGCCATTTTCGCGCATATTCAGCGACTGGCCGGGGCCTTGAACGCCGTAGCCAATCACGGCAATGGTCTCATTCTTGAGCGTATCGAGGGCTTTTTCGAGCGGAAACTCGTCGCGGGTAACAACATTTTCGACTGTTCCGCCGAAGTTAATCTGTGCCATATCTGGACTGTATTTTGGTTGTAAAAAAAGTGAAGAGTTGAAAGAACAAATTCGTCAATCGTGTTTTGTCTAAGTGAAAGTCAGTCGTCCTTTTTATAATCCCGACGACAAAAAAACTTGTTAAAATGGTAAACAAGGTACTTTTTCACCATCTACAAATAATACGCCCAATCGGCTTCGGGTAAGTATTCGACCAAACCCATCTTCGTTTTGCCCACCGCCACCCGACCCGACCGAACGAATTCGAGAATATCGTACTGCCGCAGGTACTCGAAAAAGGAGAATATTGAGGCTTCGTTACCGGTCTTTTCAATCACCACATAATCCAGACCCCAGTATACGACCCAGGCTTTGTATTGTTTGTTAATAGCTTCAACATCAAGGGGTTTGCTTCCCAATGGCGTGGCGATTTTGAACAGGGCAATTTCATTATACACGATCTCGTCATTGAGATAACCGAACACCGCCAGCACTTCCACAATTTTTCGAATTTGGCGCACAATTTTCTCCACCTCCTCCCGCGATTCATGCTTGATTACTACCGTAAACCGCGACACGCCGGTGCGTTCCGTTTCGGATACCGTCAGGCTCTCGATGTTTATTCTTCGGCGGGTAAAAATGATCGTGATTCGGTTCAATAAACCGATAGTATTTCCCGTAAAAATGCAAATGGTATACGTTATCATGTCAATCGAATTTGTGAAACGCTGGCTCCTGCCGGTACCATTGGGAACACGTTTTCTTCTTTTTCTACCATCACTTCCAGTAAATACGGGCCGTTGTAAGTCAGTAGTTGATCCAGGGACTCGGCCAGAGTTTCGCGTTCGTGGCAAGTGTGGCCCTCCATGCCGAATCCTTTGGCGATGGTGACGAAATCGGGGTTTTGTAGTTCGACAAACGAATAACGGCGGCTATGAAAAAGCTGCTGCCACTGCCGAACCATGCCCAGAAAATTATTATTCAGAATAATAATTTTTACGGGCATTTTATTTTGCACAATCGTGCCCAATTCCTGCAACGTCATCTGGAAACACCCGTCGCCAATAATGGCCACCACCTGCCGGTCGGGGGCGGCCACTTGTACGCCAAAAGCGGCGGGAAGTGCAAAGCCCATCGTGCCCATTCCGCCAGAGGTGACCAGGCTCTTTTTTCGCCGAAACTGGTAATAGCGGGAGGCCATCATCTGGTGTTGGCCCACATCTGTAACCAGCACCGCCTCGCCGTTGGTCTTTCGCGAAAGCAGGTCTATTACCTCGGCCATTTTCACTTTGTTGGTGTCGTTGGTCAGTTCGGGTTGGGTAATCAGTTCATTCTCAACCACATCGTATTTCCGAAATTCATTCCGCCAAACGGTGTGGTCGTTCTCCTGAACAAGCGGCAACAGGGCTTGCAACACGGTTTTGGCATCGCCAATGACAGGTACGTCGGCTTTGATGATTTTGTCGATTTCCGACGGGTCAATCTCGATATGCACCACATTCGCCTGGCGGATAAATTTGCTGGCATCGCCCGTAACGCGGTCATCGAAGCGCATCCCGATGGCGATGATTACGTCGGCTTTGTCGGTCAGCACGTTGGGGCCGTAGTTGCCGTGCATCCCCAGCCAGCCCACATAGTTGGGGTGGTTGGTCGGGATGGTTGACTGACCGAGCAGCGTGGTGGCCACGGGAATGCCTGTTTTTTCGGCAAAGGCCAGCAATTCGGCTTCGGCGTTGCTGATTCGGATGCCGTGCCCGGCGAAAATGTAGGGTCGTTTGGCAGAATTTATCAGCTTAGCCGCCGCTACCACCTGCTCTTGCTTAGGCACCAGCCGGGGCCGATAGCTGACAATGGTTTGGCAGGGGGTATGGACAAATGGCCGGGTCATTTGCTCCAACTGTGCCGATTTGGTCATGTCGATCAGCACCGGGCCGGGTCTGCCCGCCTGGGCAATGTAGAACGCTTTGGCCATAATTTCCGGCACTTCGTCGGCGGTGGTAATCTGGTAATTCCATTTAGTAATGGGCATGGTCACGCCCATCACGTCGGCCTCCTGAAAGGCATCGGTGCCGAGCAGTTTCTTGCCCACCTGCCCCACAATGCACACCAGCGGCGTAGAGTCGATCTGCGCATCGGCAATGGCCGTGACCAGGTTGGTAGCCCCCGGCCCCGACGTGACGAGGCACACCCCGGCGCGGCCCTGCATCCGGGCGTAGCCTTGTGCGGCATGGCCCGCGCCCTGCTCGTGCCGCACCAGAATGTGGTTTATCTGATCCTGAAAATCATAAAGGGCATCATAAACGGGCATGATGGCTCCGCCGGGGTAGCCAAAAATGGTATCGACCCCTTCGGCCACCAAACTCTGCATCAGGGCCTGTGCCCCGGTTTTCAGGAGTGTAACGCTCTGTGTGTCTGAGGTGGAAATAGTTTTTTCGGGCGGTCTTTGGTTCGGCGGAGACGCAAAGGGTTGCGTCTCTACGGCGGCGGCGGCGGTGTGTACGGATAGGGTGCTCATTGCCTGCATGGTGGTTGTTCAGGTTGTGGGTTGGCCAGTGGTTGTCTTTTTCGTAGCAATCAGTATGCCCGTCGACCAGGTTAGCCGGGTTATGTGCAGGTCGTCGCGGCGTTCCAGGTCGGCCACCAGTTTATCAACATTGTTGCCGTGGCCGTGTGGCCAATTGGGTTGGGGCAGCATATCGTCGATGATGTACAGGCCGCCGGTTGCCAAGGTACCTAGTGCGGCATCGAGGTTGGCATATTTGCCGGGCCAGGCATCGGCAAATATCAAGTCAAATTGTTGATTATGTGGGCTTTCCAGCCACACACCGGCATCGGCACAAAGAAGTTTCAGCCGGGTATCGTGGCCCAAAAAGTTGTTGGCCACGGCCAGGTACGTTGCTTCGTTATCGATGGAAAGCAACGTACTGTCAGCATCCATGCCAGCCAGGAGCCAGGCCGTGGCGAGGCCCGTTCCCGTCCCCAATTCCAACACCCGCGCCCCCGGTTTCGACCCAACCAATGCCTTCAGCAACGCCCCGGTTTGCGGGTCGGAAGGCATGGCAAAGCGCATGGATTTACTGGCCGTTTCCAGGGCTAAATAGGCGGTTGGGTACGTATGAATTGCGTCGGTAAACATTAATATTAAGCAGAAAGACTTTTATAATTTAGCTCATTAATTCGTTGAAAATCAACGTCATTTGTTGATAGTAGCGTAAACGAGTGCACGATGGCCGTGGCGGCAATAACGGCATCGGGTAGTTTCAATCCTCTATAATGGCGGCGGAGTTTGATGGTTTGCCGGATGATGGGTTCGGATAACGACAATATCTTTGAGCTGCTTAGAACAGATCGGACGTTGGCCTCCAACTCTTTGCTTCCGGGTACCCAGCTTTCTAATTCCATCCTTGAAATAATAGATACGAGGCTCTCCTCATGAATTACCGCCTCAAAAAAACGGTATGGTTGGTCTTTTAAACGTTTAGTCAGGTAGTGACTATAGGCCGATGTGTCAATCAGATATCTCGTTTCCATTCGTCGCGCATAGCATCTAGTTCTCCCAATATCCGGTCAATTGTTTGTT
>JAYUKZ010000143.1:0-4042 GCA_043763995.1 Fibrella sp. | reverse complement strand
GGGCGGCATCCACGTCGTGGAAACAATAGTACTCCAGCCCCATTTTGGTCATAAACTCGAAGGCGGCATCGGCTTTTTGGTAGGCGGCTCCGAGGGGGTCTGTCTGGGCGTAGGCATCCCAGGGAAAGTGTTTTACGCCCGGCCCGAATGGGTCGGCCCCGGTGTTGCAGAAGGTATGCCAGTAGGCCGCCGCAAACCGGAACAGGTCCTTCATGGGCGTACCCATGATGGGCCGGTTGGCTTCGTAGAACTTGAACGCCAGCGGGTTATCGGATTCGCGGCCTTCGTAGGCAATGGTTTTTTCGACGAATGGAAAATACGTTTTATCGCCGAGGGTAGGGGTTGTTGGAGACATGACTGAGCAGAAAAATGAACAGGCAAAGGTTGCTTTGGGGTATAAGACCGCCAAATGAATTTTTTCCTGTTCCGGTGGCGGCAAAATACCGTATTATTCTGGCCAACAGCCGTAAATTGACCGTTCGTTGCCCTAACCCCCGCCCCAAACCATGCCTTTGTTCACTACCCGATTCGGTCTTTTTTCGCTGCTCGTCTTCGCCGCCGTGGCCTGCAACGAACCCGCCACCAACCAGGCCCGGACGTATAATCAGTTGCCCGAAGAAGGTGTGCGCACGGGCGGTGTGCAGATGATTCCGGTGAAAACGCCGTCAGGTACGTTCCGGGTCTGGACGAAACGGGTGGGCAATAACCCAAAAATGAAGGTGTTGTTGCTGCACGGTGGCCCCGGTGGCAACCATGTTTTGTTCGAATCGTTTGAGAGTTACCTGCCCGCCGAAGGCATCGAATTTTATTACTACGACCAACTCGGCTCCCTCAACAGCGACCACCCCACCGACAGTACGCTCTGGCAAACGCCGCGCTTTGTGGAGGAGGTGGAGCAGGTACGGCAGGCGTTGGGGCTGAACAAAGACAACTTCTTTTTGCTGGGCCACAGTTGGGGCGGCATTCTGGCCACCGAATATGCCTTGAAATACCAGCAGAACCTGAAAGGCTTGATTATCAGTAACATGATGAGCAGTTGCCCCGAATACGGTAAGTATGCCGACGACGTATTGGCCAAACAAATGAAGCCCGCCGTGTTGGCCGAACTCCGCGCCATTGAGGCCGGCAAAGACTTCGGCAACCCCCGCTACACCGACCTGCTAATGCCTAATTTCTACGCCGAACACGTCTGCCGCCTCAAGCCCTGGCCTAATGCTTTCGACCGGTCGTTTCCGGCCATGAACGCCACCATTTATACCCTTATGCAAGGCCCGTCGGAGTTTGGTATTTCGGGTCGGCTGGCCAACTGGGACCGCCGCGCCGATTTGCCCAACATCAACGTACCCACGCTCACCATTGGCGGCGCACACGACACCATGGACCCCCGGCACATGGCCTGGATGGCCACGCAGGTCAAAAATGGCACCAGCCTGATTTGCCCCAACGGGAGCCATTGCAGCATGTGGGACGACCAGCCGCACTATTTTCCCGGCCTCATCAAGTTCATCAAAGGCGTGGATGCCGGGCAAACGAAAGGCATTTTGTAGGCCATGATATCACCTGCCGATGCTTTGTTACTCCGGGTAGCGATGACCCGATTCGCGCCGCTGACGGATGTCGATTGGGCCATGCTGAAGCCTCATTTACGCGTTGAAACCGTCCAAAAGCACCATTATTTTGCCAATTTCGGCAAACAGGCCACCACAATAGCCTTTGTACTGGCTGGGGCGTTCCGGCAATACTACCTCAAGGAAGGCAACGAGGAGACAACATATTTCTATTTCGAGGGGCACCTCATGAGTGCCTATTTCAGTTGCATCAGTCAGCAGCCGTCCCTCATGACCATCGAGGCCCTCACGGCGGGCAGCTACATCGTGTTCCCGTATGCCGTACTGCTTGATCTGTATACCCGCAGCCCCGCGTGGCAAACGTTTGGGCGGCTTCTGAGTGAGTACATCGCCATGGGCCTTGAAGAAAGGATGGTTGGTCTGCTCACCCAAAGCCCGGAGGAGCGATATATAACGTTGCTTGAGGGTAACAAAAAGAAGATTATCGAGCGTATTCCGCAGCACTACATCGCTAGTTACCTGGGCATCACACCCGTCAGCCTCAGCCGAATTCGGGCAAGGGTGATGAAATAGCTCATTGTTGTGGGCGTTCCTTATCTTTTGTTATCGTTTCCACCCGCAGCACCGGGAGACCTTTGTTTCGGTCGAATCAATTAACTGACAATGAAACAATTAACCACCATGCTGCTGGTCTTGACGGGTACGTTGGGGGTGGTGGCGCAACCGCTCATGGAAACGAACAAAAAGGCTCCCCTGCAATTCCGGCATGAAATCTTCATCAATGCCACGCCTGAACAAGTCTGGAGGGTGCTGGCCGATATGGAACACTGGCCCGCCTGGAACACCGACGTAACGTATTTGACCCTCAAAGGTGAGCTAAAACCGGGCACACAGTTTGTCTGGAAAGAGAAAGGAGCCAAACCCACCTCGTACCTGCAAAGTGTACTCCCAGACCAGCAACTGGGCTGGACGGGCAAAGCAATGGGCCTATCGGCGGTACACATCTTTACGCTCGTGCCGCAAAACGGGGGTACGTTGGTGGTGCAGGAAGAATCGTTAGAGGGCTGGCTTGTAAGCGTGTTCAAACCCGTTGTGCGGAAACTCGGCAACAGCGGTATGGTACATTGGAACAACGCCCTGAAAAGGCGGGTGGAGGCTATTTAACCCCCACCACCATAGCCCGGCCCGGCAGGGTGCGGTAGGCAACAACCTTGCCCGTGCGCAGCCCGGCGTGGCGTTGCCAGGTTTGGATTTCGGCTACCGAATAGTTGCCGGCGGTGCTGGTGAGGCCATAAAACAGGTCGGTGGAACTGCCTACCAGTTCGGGGGCGGCACCGGTTTCGGGCCGGATAAACTCGTTGATGATGTAGACCCCGCCCGGTTTCAGGGCAAGGGCCACGCGGTTGGCCACGTCCTGGTTTTGGTCGGGCGTGAAATGGTGCGCCAAACTCGACATCAGTACCAGGTCATACTGCGCCGTGCCGAAATCATCCGTCAGGGCGTTGCCAGGTACGTGTCGAACACGCTCGCCCATGCCCAAACGGGCCAACAACGGCGCGGCTTGCTCAATGGCGGCGGGCAAGTCCAGAATGGTGGAAGAAAGGGCGGCGTAACGTTTGCACAACGCCACCGAATGCTGCCCATGCGAGCCGCCAATGTCGAGCATCCGGCAAGGTTCGGCCCCGGTTTTGATGGTTTTGGGAACGGGTGCCCGCCGCCCGAATTCTGTGGCTTCGCTGCCACTGGCCGCCACCATAGCCTGTTGGTAGTAGTTCCATTGCTCGGCATCGAGGTGGTCGTGGTAATGAATGCCCTCGCCGGTCTGGAGGTAATGGCCCAGTTTTTCAAGCCACGGCCATACCACGCGGTTGTTGAAGAGCATCATGCCATAAACCGACTCCGGCTCATGTTTCAGGGTCCACTTCCGGGCCATCCGCGTGAGCGCAAACGTACCTGATGAATAGGTGAAATACCCTAGGGCCGTGAGCAGGCCCATCAGTTCGCCGATGGCTTTAGGGTTCAGGGCGCAAGCGGCGGCAATGTCCAGCGTGGTGTCGTGTCCGTCGGCCACGGCATCGAAAACGCCCTTGTCGGCGGCTTCCAGCACGGCCTTGCTGATGACGGGCATAATCTGGGCGTGGAGCAGCGGCACCGGTACCAGATTGGCCCGCAGAGCGACCCATTCCAGCGGGTTGTCGGGCGAGATTTTTAGTTGCATCAGTAAAGCCAGGCCCCCTAACCCCCGAAAGGGGAACTGAGTTCGCGGGAGAAGCCTTCAGCCTAGAATGGCCGCGAACTCAGTTTCCCTTTCGGGGGCTAGGGGGCCGTTTTTTTACGCTTTCAGGCGGTCTTTCAGGTACGTTAGCGACCGTTTGTAGGCATCGGCGGCGGCGGTTTTGTCGAAAACGGGGTTGCTGGGGTTGGCAAATCCGTGGCCGGCTTCGTAGCGAACGACTTCGATTTTCTCGCCCGCT
>JAYUKZ010000142.1:0-4044 GCA_043763995.1 Fibrella sp. | reverse complement strand
TGATTCCGTACAAGTCTGTACCTGATTCGTTTCACGAAAGAAAAGAATGTGCAAAAGATTCTTTTTATCGAACCAGACCGGTCTTTTGGTTTAATTCCTGACAAACTATAACGGCACCCTTGGCCTGAACAAACCCACTGTGCCCATTGTCCTGAACGGCTTTTCCACCGCGTACCAGGCTACCGGAAAACGGGAACGAGCGGGTGTCCAATCCGGTGCTTCCTACCGGGCCTGATTCACAAAATCGACCACGGTCAGGTCAGCCAGCCAGGGGCCAACCACCTTGCCAAAAGCTTTGTGGGCGGGGTGGGGCAGGTACGTATCCCGGTCTTTTTCGGACGCAAACGTGAGGATAAAGGCGTGGGTAAGACCCTTATCCAGCTTTTCGGGGCTGTTGTTGGTGCCCCACTGAAACCCCTTAATTTCCTTAATCTGCGCAGGCAACGCCTCGAACGCCGCCACAATCTCGGCTACCTTTTCGGGGGTAGTTTCGGGCTTGAATTTGAACAGCACTACGTGTTGCAGCATAGGTTTGGGGGCGGCTTTTTTAGGTGGGCGGGGGGTGGCTAATGAAGACGTGATGGTGATGAGGAACAGGAAGAGGAGGCGTATCATGGGGTTGGGTTTTGGTTGTATATGTGTGGCTTCGCGTCTCAGACTCGCGCGAAGCAAACCAGCGCGAAGCCGAAGCCAGCCTACTATCCAAAAAAATAAACCCCGCAACCAACGGCCACGGGGTCTGTTTTCTGTTCAGGTACGTTGCCTACGCCAGTTTTGCCTGCAACGCCTGATCGAGCGCGTCCAGGAAATCTTCGGTGTTCAGGTAATGTTCCCCGGCAACCAGTTTAGTACCCTGCGGATACACCGACAGCGACAGATCTTTGGTCATTTTGCCACTCTCCACCACATCCACGCACACCGATTCAAGGGCGTTGGCAAAGTCAATCAGCGATTGGTTATCGTCTAGTTTGCCCCGGAAAGCCAGGCCCCGCGTCCAGGCGTAGATGCTGGCAATGGGGTTGGTGCTGGTTTTGTTGCCCTTCTGGTACTCGCGGTAGTGGCGCGTCACGGTGCCGTGAGCGGCTTCCGCCTCCATCGTTTGGCCATCGGGCGTAACCAGCACGGAGGTCATCAGGCCCAGCGAGCCAAACCCCTGCGCCACGGTGTCCGACTGCACGTCACCGTCGTAGTTTTTGCAGGCCCAAACAAAATTGCCGTTCCATTTCAGGGCCGAGGCCACCATGTCGTCAATCAGTCGGTGTTCGTAGGCTACTTTCCCGGCGTATTCGACCTCATACACTTCCTGGAAAATGTCTTTAAACCGACCGTCGTATTTTTTCAGAATCGTGTTTTTGGTCGAAAGATAGAGTGGCCAGCCTTTTTCCTGGGCCACGTTCATACAGGCACGGGCAAACCCCCGAATCGATTCATCGACGTTATACATGCCCATGGCCACGCCCGCCGCCTTGAAATCGTAGACGTTGAAATCGAGTACGGTACCGTCTTCCCCTTCAAATTTCATGGTCAGTTTTCCCGGTCCGGGCACCACAAAATCGGTAGCCCGGTACTGATCGCCGAAGGCGTGGCGACCAATGATGATGGGGGCGGTCCAGTTCGTAACCAGCCTGGGTACGTTCTGCATCACGATGGGTTCGCGGAAAACGGTGCCGTCCAGAATGTTGCGGATGGTGCCGTTGGGCGACTTCCACATCTGCTTCAGGTTGAATTCCTTCACCCGGTCTTCGTCGGGCGTGATGGTGGCGCACTTAATGCCCACGCCGTACTGTTTAATCGCATTGGCGGCATCGATCGTGACCTGGTCGTTGGTTTCGTCTCGGTGTTCAATGCCGAGGTCGTAATATTTTATGTCGACCTCCACGTAGGGGAGAATGAGTTTGTCTTTGATGAATTTCCAGATAATTCGGGTCATTTCGTCGCCGTCCAGTTCAACCACCGGGTTGGCCACTTTAATTTTTTCCATTGTACTGCGGTTAGAGCAAAAGATGCCTGTTTGAAGGCTGTAAAGGTAAGCATTAAGCGGTTTCGGCAACGTACCGGGCGGTTGCCACTATCAGGATACTTGCCTACTTTTGGCCCATAAAAACTGAACCCCCGGCCCAGCGGTTGATGGGGTAGCAACTGCACAGAACGCACTGATCCATGAGAGAAATACAGTTCCGCGAAGCCCTACGGGAAGCAATGGTGGAAGAAATGCGCCTCGACCCCTCGGTATATCTGATGGGCGAAGAGGTGGCCGAATACAATGGTGCCTACAAAGTGAGCCAGGGAATGCTGGACGAATTTGGCCCCGACCGCGTGATCGATACACCCATTGCCGAGCTAGGTTTTGCGGGCATCGGCGTGGGGTCGGCCATCAACGGCTTGCGGCCCATTATTGAGTTTATGACCTTCAATTTCTCGCTCGTAGCCATCGATCAGGTCATCAATTCGGCGGCGAAAATCATGTCCATGTCGGGCGGGCAATATTCTTGTCCCATCGTGTTTCGGGGACCAACGGGCAACGCGGGCATGCTCTCTAGCCAGCATTCGCAAAATTTTGAGAACTGGTTTGCCAACACGCCCGGCCTGAAAGTGGTGGTACCCTCCAACCCCTACGATGCCAAAGGGTTACTGAAAAGCTCTATTCGGGATAATGACCCGGTGATTTTTATGGAGTCGGAATTGATGTACGGCGAGAAGGGGCCGGTGCCCGAAGAGACGTACCTGATCCCGCTGGGGCAGGCCAAAACCGTGCGCGAAGGTACCGACGTGACCATCGTTTCGTTCGGAAAAATCATGAAAGTAGCCCTTGCCGCCGCCGACGAACTAGCCAAAAAAGGCATCTCTGCCGAGGTAATCGACCTGCGCACGGTGCGCCCCATCGACTACGCTACGATTATTAATTCGGTAAAAAAAACCAACCGTTGCGTCATTGTGGAAGAAGCCTGGCCCCTGGCCGCTATCTCGTCCGAGTTGACCTACAACATCCAACGCCACGCCTTTGATTATCTGGACGCGCCCGTGATTCGGGTCAATAGCCTGGATTTGCCCCTCCCCTATGCCCCCACGCTGATTGAGGCCATTTTGCCGAGCCTGAAACGCACCCTGGATGCCGTAGAGCAGGTGATGTACGTGAAATAGCGGGCGTAAAAGAGACGCAAAAAAAGCGCATCAGGTACGTACCTGATGCGCTTTTTGCTAAACGTTATCTGATAAACGACTACGGAGCTGTTTTATTGTGTGGGTTGAAACGTTGCGCGTTTATTTTTCAGAATAGTTTTCAATCCGGCCCGTTTACCTTCTTCGCCCATGTTTAGCCCGGCCCGAACCATCTATGAAGTAACGGTACTGCCGGTGGGGTCGCTGAATTCGGTTCGGCATCAGGAGCCAACGGTGGTGTATTTTTCCAACCTCCGCAAAGCCGTCGATGCCATTACGGGCGAACTGGCACTGAACGGCTGGCCCGCCAAAATCAACTACACCGCCGTGTATCGGGGCGTAAAAGACCGGGGGTTTTTCAGTTGCGATTTTGAGGTTGGCGGCACACGGGTGTTCCGGGTGCGGGTGTTGCCGAAACTGCTCAACCCGCCCCTCCCCCGGCTGGGCATGGACGAAAATCCCGGCTGAATAATCTGAGTTTTTCGTCAGTTGTTTTAGGACTTACGCTGATGCGCGTAAGTCCCATGTTTAAGATCAATATCGAAGCAAGCAAGTAACTTAACGCTTAAGCATTTCGGGAGTTTCTTTTTTAATCGCCGCCAGACCGCCTTCCACGTTCACCACGTTGTCGAAACCCCGCGCTTTCAGAATCGAGTTGGCGATCACGGAGCGGTAGCCACCGGCGCAATGCACGTAGACGGGCTGAGTACGGGATAGCTGCGAAAAATGCTCGTTCAGCGCGTCGAGCGGCATATTTTTGGCACCAGGTACGTGTTCGGCAGCATATTCGGCGGGTTTGCGCACGTCTACCACCAGCATATCAGGCTGCTGTTTTAGCCGCGTTGTGAACTCCGCCGCTGTAATCGACTCGATGCTATCTACCTC
>JAYUKZ010000141.1:0-4044 GCA_043763995.1 Fibrella sp. | reverse complement strand
GTCTTGCAAAGAGCAAGCCGGAATGCCGCTTTGCAGCATTCTAAGGCTTGCTTTACTCCGTAAAGACTTGACAGTCAGTATTTTAAATAAAAAGCCAGCAATAAAAAAACAGTAATTTTTTTGTAATCATCTGACTATCAGCGATAAACTCAATGGAAACGACTATAAATGAGCAAACAACGCTAAGCGTTGACCGGGCCACCGCTGACGAGTTAGGCCGCATGGCCAGCAGTTACGGACTCAGTAAAAAGGCCCTGATCGTTGCCATGCTCCGGTATTTCAAGGCGACCAAAGCCGACCCCCGCGACCCCAAAGCGGACAACCCGACGGACGCGATCAAAGCCCTTGACCGTCGGTTAATCTCCTTTATCAAACAGCAGGAGAAGGAGCAGCTACGGCCCATCAAAGACGAGTTGATTTTGATAAGCCGGAAGCTCTACGAGTTGGACGACCCGCAAACGGGCGTTGGCAAGGTTGACCATTTGCGGAAGATCAACGAGCGGTTACGGCAGGTCGCCGAGAAGGTAGGGGCATAGGGATAGGCGATGGTCACGAACTTTTCAAGTCCGATCAAGGGAGCCAACGGCGGGAGTTGCCAGCGATTGGCGGGTTATCTGGAAAAAGAGAACAACCAGTTAGCCCCCTCTCAACAGGAGGCGTTCTTTTCGTCACAGCACGACAAGGCCAGCCAAACAGAGGTAGTTACCGGAATAGACCGGAACGGGGCAGGGCAGGGCCTTAAAACGGGTCAGGATCGTTTTTATACGTTTACGATTGACCCCAGCCAAAAAGAATTGGCCCATATTGGCGGCGACCCCGCTAAACTGAGGGAATACACCAGGGGCGTAATGGAGAATTACGCCCAAAATTTCGGCAAGGGCATCGAGAGCAAAGACCTGATTTGGTACGCCAAGATCGAGTACAGCCGCAGCTACACCCACGCAGATAAAGCCGTACAGGAAGGAGCCGCCCAGAAAGGCCAGCCGAAGGAGGGCGACCAGGCCCATGTTCACGTCATCGTTAGCCGGTTCGCCGAGCGTCAGCACGAAGGGGAGCGCACGGCTTCACTGTCTCCATTGACCAACCACCGCAAAGCGGGAGGAGCCATCGGCAACGGGTTCGACCGGGTAAATTTTATCCAGGCCAACGAGCGGTTGTTTGACCGAAAATTCGAGTACCAGCGCGGGCAAACCGAAACGTTCGACCACGCCCGGCAAGCCAAAAGTGAGCACCAGACAGACCGCCTGGAGGCCCGCGACCGGGCAATTAAAGCACAGCTTCAGCAGGAGCGGCCACAGGCGCAGGAACGCCAGGCCGACCGGCAGCAGGCGACAACACAAACTACAAACAACAATTTAAGCCGGTAGCGGCTCAACGACATGACTAAGATAACCGGTAAGGTTTTGGGGTACATCCTCTTTTTTTTTCTGCTTTACAAGGGGGTTGATTTTTTACTTCACTTCGCATTCAGCACCATTGGTTTTTACAAAATCACCGCCCTGGGTAAGTTGGCCAGCTTAGTGGAAGGTTGGGGCGCATTGGCCGTTGTGGGCTACTGTGCCTACCTGATGCTCATTGGCAAGCGCAGCCCCGGCCCCGGTGTTGACAAGGCCAGCACGACGAGCAAAACCGGCCGCAGAGTAGGCGAAAGCACCTACACGTTTGAGACCCACACGCCCACCGTTCCCCGGATCAACCTGGTAAACCCGTTTCGGGGTGTACTGATCCTGGGCGGAGCCGGGGCGGGTAAAAGCAAAAGCCTGATCGAGCCGATTATCAAACAGACCATTGAGCGGGGTTACGCCGGGTTACTGTATGACTTCAAGTTTCCCACGCTGGCGCAGGTGGCCAGCTATGCCCGGCAACAGGCAAGGCCCGGTTTAGCATTCTACTTTGTGAACTTTCAGGATTTGACCCGTTCCCACCGGGTCAACCCGTTAGACCCGGCCACGATGCCCACCCAGAGCCACGCCGACGAGTACGCCAGGGCGATCCTGTTCAACCTGAAACCGGATGCCATCAAGAAGAGTGACTTTTGGACCGATTCAGCCCAGAGTTATCTAACCGCCCTGATCTGGTTTCTACGGGAAGAGCACCCGCAGTACTGCACCTTGCCGCACGTCATGGCTTTAGCCTTCCAGCCAACCGCCGACGTGGTAGCCCTGTTATCGACCAACCCGGAGACACGCGGCACCATTGCCAGTTTACGGGAATCGGTCGAACGCAAGGCCGAAGGACAAACGGCGGGGGTGGTCTCGACGCTGCAAACGGCCCTCCGGCGCATCAATACCAAAGAGATCGTTTGGGTTTTGTCGGGGGATGATTTTACCCTGAACCTGAACGACCCTGACGCGCCCAAGTTTGTGACGCTGGGTAACTCGCCCACGCTGGCCAGTACGTTCGCCCCGGTCATTGCTTTGCTGGCCACGGTCGCCATTAAGCAGATGAACCAACAGGGTAAAGTACCCTCGGCCATTATTCTGGATGAAGCCCCCACGCTGTACATACCCAATTTTGACCAGCTACCGGCCACCGGCAGAAGCAACGAAATTGCCACGATCTACGGAGCGCAGGACATTAGCCAGATTGAGGATATGTACGGCCGCAGCAAAAAAGATGCGCTATTGGCCAACCTCAATAACCAGTTTTACGGGCGTGTTGGCCACAAGGAAACGGCGCAGTATATCGCGGATTTGTGGGGCCGGGAATACGTGCAGCAACGCACCGAGGGGCAGAGCGAGAGTAGCCGCGATCTTGAGACGACCCAGGGCCGCAGTATGTCACACAGCTACACCGAGCGGAGCCGGGTACGTATTCAGGACGTGTTAGAACTGCACACGGGCGAGTTTTTCGGGCAGTTGGTGGATTCTGACTTTAGCAGCTTCAAAGCGCAAATTAAGGTGCAGGAAACGGGGCCGGTGCCTGAATTGGTGCCCTTTACGATTGCCACCCCCCAGGAGGTGAAGCGTAACTTTATGCGGATTCAGGAAGAAATAGAAGGGGTTCTTTTGGGTCAACAGAAGGGGGCAGACGTGGCCACCACAACCGGACGCATCGAGACGGAGCCACCGGCGAGAGTTAGCCGTGGCCAGGTTAACGGCCAAGCGCAGGCCGGAGATAACGGCCGGGGAGCCGCCAACGAGAGTTTGGATTTTTAGCGTAATGCCTTCGGCGACCCCTTAGCGGGGGGCAGGCATGATAAAGCAAATGGGTCAGCCGTTGCCGATTAATCGGCAACGGCTGACCCATTTGCTTTATCATGCGATTAGCCCAAACCAAACAATCTTTGGAGAGCCACCCCCACCATAGGGCCGTAACCCCCAGGATCGGGGCCGGATCGGGCGTAAACCCGGCCCGCAGCTTGTCGAAATTGGCGGTGGACACCAACTATTATTCTGTTTTACACGCATTGAGTGGAGAGCGGCAAAAATCCTGTCGGGTAGAAACGAACCGAAACACATTAACTAAAGTTAAGTTAATAAACTAAAGTTAAGTTACTCAATTAAACTTAAGTTATTTATAAAGTGTTCTTAATCTATACGGCTGCTAAAGCCATAAAACCGTACCAGTATGCTGATAACCATCGATAAGACAAAGGAACTGACGCGAAAGGAATACATCGATTTCCTGCAAAAAACCAAAGGCGAGGCATTGAGTGAGGCCCGTATTTCTCAGTTGGTATCTGCCGGGCGGCTCAACGTGCGGGACTACCCGGAGCTAGGCAACCTGCAACTGATTGTTTTGGGGGATGATGAACAGGCGTTGGCCCAGGCCCGGTTTACGACCACCCAGGCGATACATGCGTACTCCTATAAAGAGTTAGGGTTGATGTTCGGGAAGCTGATCCACGACCTGAACAATGAGAACGGGAACGCGCAGACCCTGTTAAAGGAAAAACAAACGGAGGTCGATACGTTGATTCAGACCTTGCAGCAAACGGCGACAGACCGCGACCAGGCTCGTCAGTTGATCCGTCAGGCAGACGATCAAATCAATACATTGACCGCTCAGGTTGCCGCCGCCCGCAGCGAGACTGCCCAGGCG
>JAYUKZ010000140.1:0-1157 GCA_043763995.1 Fibrella sp. | reverse complement strand
CAAATTCCAGCAACCTGTCGTACATCATGGCACAGTTCGGGCTTACAACCATTGACGGATTGCCCATCTACACCCTGAACTCGAACCGGGCCGTGATTGAGTACGTGCGGCAACACCCCAACGCGATGGGGTTTATTGGCGTAAACTGGATCAGCGATGGCGAGGGGCCGGTCTCCGCCGAACTGTCGAAAAACATCCGGGTGGTAGGGCTGTCGGATTTGGAAAACCCCCGGTCGCGGGCCGATTATTTCCAGCCGTTTCAGCAGGCGTTGGGGCTGAAAGATTACCCCCTCCGCCGGGACGTGTACATTTTGAGCCGCGAAGCTCACCCCGGTTTGGCCGGTGGCCTGACGAACTACCTGATTCGGGACGCGGGCAGTTTGCTGATAGAAAAGTTAGGTCTGTGGCCTCAAGTGCCCTATAATCGGGAAGTTCGTCTCAAATGAACAGACGTTTTTTTCTGTCTACTCGCAATTTTTTAGTTTTGCGCCTTGTTTTAGAAGTATCACAACCCCAATCTGGTTTTTAACACCCCCCGAATACGAATGAACAAACCCACAAACGCCCTGTTGACTGGTTTCCTGGCTACCGCCACCATCCTGTCGGCCCGTGCACAGACCATTCAGGCGGGCCTGAAAGATCTGGAAGCCGAGCGTGTTCCGAAAGCAGAAGAAACCTTCAAGCAGTTGGCTGCTACCGCGCCCACTGCCGATAACCAGTTTTACCTGGGCTATTTCTACCTCAAAACGGGCAAACCCGCCGAGGCCAAAGCCGCCTTTGAAAAAGGGCTGGCCGCCGACCCCAAAAACCAGCTTAACAACGTGGGGTTGGCCGGCGTGGCCCTCTCGAAAAAAGATTTGACCACCGCCAAAGCCAAAACCGACGAAGCCCTGGCCATTACTAAAGGTAAAAATGGCGATGTGCTGTTCCGCGCCGGCGAAATGTACACGCTTTTCGAAGGCGACAAAGGGGCCAACGACCCCGCCCGCGCCATTGAACTGCTGGAGCGTGCCCGTGTGCTGGACAAGAAAAACCAGAACGTAGAACTGCCCATGGCCATGGGCGATGCCTACACCTTACGCAATGAGGGAGGCCCCGCCGTGAGCCGCTACGAAGAAGTCATTGACGGCCCCCTGGCAGCGGCTTCCACCAACACC
>JAYUKZ010000139.1:0-4057 GCA_043763995.1 Fibrella sp. | reverse complement strand
GTAGCCTCAGCAAACGCAAATCGACCTCGTTTGGCATCTTTCCCATTCACCGCACCGACGACGGGCTGAACGACCCCATTTTTGGGCAACTGTCCAACCCCTTTTTCGCCGTCGATTCCCGCGATTACCAACTGACCGAACCTAATATTGACGTGTTTCGGGCAATGGGAGCCAAATTACTCTGTCTGGAGAAAATTCGGCCCCACATTGACCTGGAACGGGCTGTGATGGCTATCCGGTTTTCCGACGAAGTGGTGGGTACGCAGTTTCACCCCGAAGCCGACGACGAAGGGATGTTGCGGTATTTTTTGCTGGACGAAAAGCGGGCGCAAATCGTGACCAACTACGGGCAAACCAAGTACGACGAGATGGTGAACTACCTGCGCGACCCTCAGAAAATTGCCCTCACCGAGGCTACCATTTTGCCGGGTTTTCTACGGCTGGCAATGGGCCAACAAGTAGGTGTGCCCCAACCGGTATGATTGACCCCACCCGCCGCCAGTATAACGCGCAGTTTAGCGAACAGGACTACGCCGATTTCCTGGCCAATATGCACGCCGACTACCCCGGTCAGCTTGAGTTCCGATTAGCCGAAACGCCGGTTTTTGTGCCGAAAGCCTTCACGGCCAAGCTACAATCGGCCTGTGAGGCCATTATCGACACCCTCACCGCGCCCGATTTTGCGGCCAACACCGAGGCGGCCATCCCACCGGGGCAGCGGGTGCCCGGCCCCGAAGGCCATACCATGTTTATGGCCGTTGACTTTGCCGTGTGCCGCGACACCAACCCCGACAGCACGACCTACGGCGAACTGGAACCTCAACTAATTGAATTACAAGGCTTTCCGTCGCTGTTCTGTTTCCAGCCTTACCTGGCCGAACGGTTTCGGGCACATTTCAAAATCCCCTCCGAAGCCACGCACCTGGTGGGTTTGCCCGACAATGCCGCCTACCTGTCCTTGCTGCGCGAGGTGATCCTGGGCGACTGTGCGGCGGAAGAAGTGATTTTGCTGGAAATTTTCCCCGAAAAACAAAAAACCCGCATCGACTTTGCCCTCACGGCAACGTACCTGGGCGTGGAAGCGGTTTGTTTGACTCAACTCAGCAAGCGCGGGCGGGAGTTATTTTACCAAAAAGACGGGCGGGAAATAAAAATCAAGCGAATTTATAATCGGCTGATATTCGATGAGTTAACAGCACTTCCTGACCTGCAAACAGAGTTTAGCCTTACCGACGATGTGGACGTGACGTGGGTGGGGCACCCCAACTGGTTTTTTCGTATCAGCAAGTTTACCCTGCCGCTCATCCGCCACGCCTACGTCCCGGAGAGCCATTATCTGAGTCAGGTTTCCCACGACCCGGCGGTGCTGGGCAACCTGGAAAACTACGTGCTAAAACCCCTCTTTTCCTTCGCCGGCAGTGGCGTGAAAATAAACGTCACCCAAGCCGATTTGGATACCATACCGGTTGAGGAACGCGGCGGGTATTTGTTGCAACGAAAAGTGCGCTACGAACCCGTTATCCAGACTACCAAAGGTCCCGACGACCGCGTGAAGTGCGAAGTCAGGCTGTTGTTCGTCTGGCCCGAACACGAAGCCAAACCCCGGCTTGTGACCAATTTGGCCCGCCTCAGCCGGGGCGAAATGATCGGGGTTCGGTTCAACAAAGATTTCGATTGGGTGGGCGGCACCATCGCTTTTTTCGAGTCCTGACAATGTACCTACCGCCCAATGCGGAGTTGGTAGCTGCCTAGGGGGTAGAACAATAACGTACCCCCGCCGCCAAACAAAAAACCGCCAAATGGAATATTCCCCGACACGTCGAAGGAGTGCCGGGCACGGTTGAACCGAAGCCCCGCGCTGAGTTTGCCCGCCGTACCTGACCCCGCCCCGGTAAAAAGCAGGTTCTCGCTGATGAGCGTGAGCGACGAACGCAGTTTGCGTACGACGCTCACGCTCACCACCGGCGATGCGTTACGGCCGGTGCTGAAACCCAGCCCAACGGTGACGTTGTTTTCCGGCTCGCCAATGGAGGCAATGCCCTGAACGAAACCCGCCGATAAACTACCGAGGCCACCCAGATTACCGTAGAAATATTGTCCCTGCACCCCCAACCGCATCCGGTCAGAAACAGGCCCCGAAAATTTGGTGCTCAGAATGCCAAAGGCCGTGGGGGCGATGGTGAGAAAACTGGCTCCCACGCTCCAGTTTTCGTTAATGCCGTAATCAAATTGACTGATATAAATAGCCGAATTCCGGAAATAGAGCCTCCCTTTTTCAGCTTGGTAGGCAGTAGGCAGGAAGTTGAGGTATTGCGGAAACAGGTTTGAGTAGTCGCGCTGAGCGAGTTGCGTATACGTACCGGGGGGTTGCGCGGCACCTACCCGTTCCATCCGCGCCACCCGGTCGGCCTGAATCGTGACGGTGCCCATAGCAGCCGTCTGCACCACCACCCGGCTGGAATCCTGGCTCACCACCACACCGTTCAACATCGTTCCGTCCACCAGCGTTATCAGGTACGTGTTTGTTGCGGCACTGCCCGGCACGGCGGTAGTCTGGCCGGGGCGGGTGCTCGTTGTCTCCACAAAGTAAACGTCCGAACTGGTGTCCGAGGCTGGCTTGTCGCGGCTGAGTTGACTGAACTGGCTGGTTTCCAGGTACGTTAGCTGCCCGCTTTTCATGCGAATGACCATGGTGGTGCTGTCTTGCCGAACAATACGCCCATGAATGTGCGACCCGTCGCGGAGCAAAATGTAATAGAGTTTCCCGTTGGTGGTATCAACGGGCATGATTTGGGCGGGCAGCAGGGCCATGCAACCCAGGCAAAGCAACAGGGTGAACAGAACTGTTTTCATCGAGGGGCTGGTTATAGAAGCGTACCGATTGCCAACTTACTACAATAGTATTCTGAAGCGTGACGCACCGTCAACTTTTTTTTCAACACGTGGCCCAGACCACCGATTTTCCGCTGGCCATCGAGATTGACCGGGCCGAGGGCATTTATTTGCACGGCCCACACGGCGAGACGTACCTGGACCTGATTTCGGGCATTGGCGTGAGCAACATTGGCCACCGCCACCCGGCAGTGCTGGCCGCCATACAGACCCAACTGGATAAATACCTGCACCTGATGGTTTACGGCGAATATGTGCAGGAGCCGCAAGCCCAACTGGCCCACGCCCTGATTGGCACCCTGAACGAGGCCACCACCGCCCACGGCCCCATCAACAATGTGTATTTTACCAATTCGGGGGCCGAGGCCATCGAAGGAGCCATGAAAGTGGCCA
Organism: Fibrella sp.; assembly: GCA_043763995.1. Lineage (GTDB taxonomy): Bacteria > Bacteroidota > Bacteroidia > Cytophagales > Spirosomataceae > Fibrella. The sequence continues at coordinate 772 of JAYUKZ010000139.1, read as the reverse complement.
AACGCTTCACCGGACGTACCGGGCTGGTGGCGTGCCACAACGCCTACCACGGCTCGACCCACGGCGCACTCTCGCTCAGCGGCGACGAAAATTTCAAGCGTAACTACCGCCCCCTCCTGCCCGACATCAGCCACATCCGCTACGGCAACCTGGACGATTTGGCCCATATCACACCCAAAACCGCCGCCGTGGTCATGGAAGTGGTGCAGGGCGAAGCGGGCGTGCGCGTGCCCGACCCGGCTTACCTCCACGCCGTGCGGGCGCGATGTACCGAGACCGGTACGTTGCTAATCTTCGACGAAATACAAACCGGCTTTGGGCGTACAGGTACGTTCTGGGCGTTTCAGGACGTGCCCTCCCCCACCCATATGACTCATTATCAAGCTGTTCCAGATATTTTGGTGAGTGCCAAAGGTATGGGCGGCGGAATGCCCATTGGCGCGTTCATGGCCCCCGAACCGCTGATGGCGGTCATTAAAAACAACCCCATGCTGGGGCACATTACCACCTTTGGCGGGCACCCCGTGTCGTGCGCCGCCTCATTGGCTACGCTCCATGTCATTCAGCACGACCAATTATTTGCCGATGCCGAACGGAAAGGGCAACTGATTCGGGCCAAACTCAGGCACCCGAAAATCCGGGCCATCCGGGGGAAAGGGCTGCTATTGGCCGTTGAATTCGATTCGTTCGAGGTGCTGAAACCCATCATCGACCGGGCCATCTTGCCCGACGTGGCCCAAAAAAATCCCGGCATCATCACCGACTGGTTTCT
>JAYUKZ010000138.1:0-15104 GCA_043763995.1 Fibrella sp. | reverse complement strand
CGCGCCTGTTTCCGACCTACAACATGGCCATTCCCGACCAGTTTCGGGCCGATGTTTTCATGAAAGAATTCACCGAAAAATGGCCAAAAACGGGCCTTCCTGACCTGCTGACGCTGATGTTACCCAATGACCACGGCAGCACCCCACGCCCCAAAGCCGGTTTCCCGTTTACCGAAAGCTACATGGCCGACAACGACCTTGCCCTGGGACGGGTAGTTGAGTTTCTGAGCCAAACGCCCTACTGGAAAAACATGCTGATTGTGGTGCTGGAAGACGACCCGCAGGGCGGCACTGACCATGTGGATGCCCACCGCAGCCCGCTACTGGTGATCTCGCCCTGGGCAAAACGCAACTACGTGGGCCACACGCACTACAGTTTCGGCAGCGTATTTAAAACGTTTTGGAACGTTCTCAATATGCCCTGCCTGAACCAATATGATGCCGGAGCTACCGACCTGGCCGACCTTTTCACCAACGTACCAGACTACACGCCCTACCGCGCCCTGCCCGCCGATACCCGCCTGTTTGACCCCCAAAAAGCGTTAGACCCGTTCGATGAGAAGTTCGACTGGAAGGCTTTCTCCGAATCGGAAGAGCTAGACCGCACCGAAACTATGCAGAAACGCCGCGCCGATGATGACGAGGAGGTACGCCGGAAAAAATCAGTCGGCAAGAAGAAAGCAAAGCGGTAAGTGCGATGCAAGCCTACTTGGGCAGGTTGAAATCAAGTGCAATTCGCCGAACATTTTTGGGCCGCACAACTGTCACGGCAAACATCTTAAAATCGCGAACGTTATCTGTGAGCAGGTGACTACACTTTAATTTTTTGCAAACACTGAACTGGAAATGGTCTTCCAAATCGCCGGTATTGTAGGCCGAAATGGCTGCGCTTAAATCAGCGGAAGTTACATCAACGACAACGTATTGACGCAACACGTACCTGATCTCGTCGGCAATAAGCTGTTTCTCAACCCTATTTCGAGAAAGCGTTGAAAGGATTTGCACAACGCTGAAAGAAGCAACGAGTAGCTTCGTGTTGTAGAGTGAGCGCAGATAGGTCAAAGCCCGATTGGCAGACAAACCCGTGTCAACGTGCTTATGGCGGTAGTAAAAATCATTGATGAGCACATTTGTATCGATGTAAACGCGCCGGGGAGCAGGCTTTTTGGTGCGGCTCATAGATATGCTTTGAACCGTTCCCGGTCAGCGTCGCTCAGCAGATCAACGTTATGCACAACGAAATTTCTGACCGATGCATCTACTACATCGCTGAGTGTCAGGCCGGCACGAACTAACAGCACGTCCAGGATTTCTTTCAATTTCGGATCAACTTTCGCTTTGAGCGTCACTCGATCAGCAGGAACCGTTTTTGAAGACATGGTTTTGGAGAAATATTAGCTGTTGTGAATCTACAACAAAATCACGTCCCTAGCCTATTCGTTCCCCCCGCTCGTCAGGCACCGGCCAAGAGCCTGGCTTCGGCATAGCCCGCGCCAGAGGTCATGCCTTTGCCACCAATGCCGGTCAGAATCTGAATGTGGTCGTCAAGGGTGTGTTCAAAAATTTCGTTGGGCGTTTGGGCGTAGAAACCAGCCCACCGGCGGCCGATTTGCTCAATCGGGAAGGTGACAATGCGGCGGGCTTCGGTCAGAATCAGGTCATCGATGGCATCGTGGGTATCAAAACCGAGATCGTCTACCTGGCTGGCGGGGGCGTATTCGTGCGAATCGCCGAGGATGATGGACCCGTCGAGCGTTTGTTTGAAAAGGATGTGGATACCCCATTTTTTCAGTTCGGCCAGGTACGTTGGTGTCTGAATCTGGTTGAACGACGGGCACTCGGCAAAGGCTTCGTAGCGGCGGATGGTCAGGCCCGTCAGGATGTTTCCGGGTAGGATTACGGCGGGCAGGGAAGGGGTCTGGAGCATCTGTAACTTGCTCACCACCAGACCACTGCTGGCAAACAAGTCGGGGAAAAGCAGCCGAAATTCGCTGCCATTGCAGATCAGCACCTGCTCGGCTTGGTACTGCGTTTTGTTGGCCAGCGTCACCACCGCCCCGCCCGACGTAGAGTGGCAATCGACCACAGCGGCGTTGCACTGGTACGTTACGCCGTATTTGCCAACCACATACCGGATAAGCTGCTGCACCATCCGGTCGGGTTCCACGCTGATTTCGTCGGGAAAGAAAAGGGCACCCTGCACGTAGCCGGGCCGCAGGTGGGGGTAGCGGGCCAGCGTTTGGGTTTTGGTGAGCAGGTGGCAGGGGTAGTGTTGGGCGCGGCGGCGGTCGAAAAGCTCGTTGGCCAGTTGCCATTCGTCGGCATCGGAAGCGACGTAGACCGACCCGTTTTGGCGTACCGTAATGTCGTGCTCGGCCTGAATGTGGCGGTAGATGTCCAGGCTGCGCCGCCCATGCTCGAACCACCGCCCCGCCAACCCCGACGGCACCACCTGCCCGAAATTGCGCACGGTTGCACCCTGGGGCCGGTTGTCTTTTTCGAGCAACAGCACCCGCTTTCCGGCGCGTGCCGCGTGGTAGGCATGGAACGTACCCAACACGCCAGAGCCAATGATGATGAGGTTATAAACGGGCATACGCTACGCCAGTAAACCAGCCAGTTCTCCCAGCGAATTCAGCAGGGCATCATGTGGGTACGTTGCCAACTGCCGCCTTGAATGAGTGCCGTTGGTCACGCCCAGGTTGAGGCCCACGCCCGCCGCCCGCCCACTGAGCAAATCGGACGGGGTATCGCCCACGTTTACTACCGTAGCGGGGTCTGTTACGCCAAGCAGTTGCATGGCCCGCTGGATCAGAAACGGCTCTGGCCGACCCTGCGGCACTTCGTCGGAAGCAATGGAAGCCTGAATAATAGCTTGCTTGGTGCCAACATAGCGGTGATCGAGGCCCTTGAGCCAACCCAGTTTATCGAGAATAATGTCGGTCACTTTTCGGTAGAAACCGGTGGTCAGCGCAATCTGAATCCCTTGTTTTTGCAGGTACGTAAACGCTTCCAAACACCCTTCTGTCGGCGTGATGGGGTGGGTGAGGTAGTGCGTTTCCAGAATTTCGGTAAACCGATGGTAGGATGCCGTCACCCGGTCGGGCAATTGCGGGTTGGCGGGGCCGAGTTGTTCGCGCCAGAGCATCTCGAAGACGTACCGCTTGGCTTGCCCCTGAACGGCCAAAATCCGTTCCGGCGTGGCCGTGAGTCCGGTTTGGGCCGCCGCTTCGGCAAAGCATTGTTCTACCTCGTGCCGGTCGGTAACGGTAGTACCTGCCATATCGAAGACAACAAGTTGGTATCGGTTCATGGCTGTTTGTGGTAGTAACGTGAAGCACCAAAACTACGAAAAACGCCGGTCAGGTACGTTACCAAACCGTTAAGCCCGAGGGGTGAGGCTGGCCAAAAATGCCCGGATGGCGGCGTTGACGGCTTCGGGTTCCTCCACGGTGGACGAATGCCCGGCGCGGGGAATGTAGACCAGTTTGGAACCGGCTATTTTCTCCTGAATACGGCGCGCTTTTTCGGGCACGGTCGCCACGTCTTCCTCCCCCACCAAAATCAGCGTGGGCAGGGCAATGGCACTCAGTTCGTCGCGCACACCCTGGCGGTCAATTACGCCACCCACGGCCCGGACAATGGTGCGCTTGTTTTTGGTCAACTCGCCCACCCAGGTACGTTGGTCGGCGGCGCGGGCGGGGTTGGTCAGAAACGACTGGCTGAACATGATTTTTATCACGGGTTTCACCACGGCCCACACGCCAACGTACCTGACCACGGCGTTGAGCAACCGGTATTTGCCCTGATTTTCAGGCGGTTCAGAGTCGGCGGTGGTTTCCAGCAGGATGAGTGACCGGAGCAGGTCGGGGCGGCGGGCGGCGAGGCGCATCCCCACAAACCCGCCCATCGACAGCCCGGCGAAATGGCAGGGGCCGAGGTTCAGGCTCGTCAGCAGGGCCACGGCATCGGCATAGACCGTGTCCATGTCGTAGCCGGTGGCGGGCACTTCGCTTTGGCCCTGCCCCCGGTGGTCGTAGGTAATGACGCGGTAGGTGTGCCGAAACGCCTCGACCTGGGCGGCAAACATCCGGCCACTCCAGAGCAGCCCGTGCGAGAAAATAAGGGTCTCGGCATCGGCCCGGCCCGACAGCGGTTCGTGAATTTCGACGTGCAACGCTACGCCGGTTTGGAGCGAGTGGAGGGGCATGGGAGTGGGTTATATAAACGAATTCATGGCCGACTCGTTGGCCAGTTCCTGGGCGTGGTGTTTACCCAGGTAACGGTCTATGAGGTTGTGGGCCAGGTAGAGCACCGGCGTAAGCAGCACGGCGGTGGCGGCTTTGTACAAATAATTAATCAGACCCACGGCGATAACCTGCCCAAGCGACCAGTTTCCGAACACGTAAAACGCAATTCCCAACACCACAAACGAATCAACCAGTTGCGAAACGAGCGTGGAACCTGTTGCGCGAAGCCACATTTTGCCACTTCCGGTACGGCTGCGCAGGTACTGAAACACCGACGCATCCAGAATTTGGCCGATCAAAAAGGCCGTCAGCGAGCCGATGATTATGCCCAACCCCTGCCGGAAAATCATCCGAAACGCATTGTCGATGTTGATGGCGTTCCCGGCTCCATCTTTCGCATTTACGTCGAGCCAGAATTGGGCGGGGGGCAACGTGGTCACGGCGTAGATAATCAGGAAACTGTAAGCCACGAAGCCCGCCGTCATGAACGAGATACGACGTACCCCCGCTTTCCCGAAATACTCGTTGATAATATCGGACGTGATGAAGACAAACGGCCAGATAACGGCCCCGGCGGTGAGGTTGAAGTCCAACACAAAATCGCCGAAAAAGTGAAGTTGCGCCGGTTTCAGTCCCAGCGTTGCTTCGCCCGAAAAGATTTTAACGCCAATAATTTCGGCAATAATGGCATTGACCAAAAACACCGCGCTCAGAAAAATGTACAGGTTTGTACGCTTATTGGTAAAGGAATGGGAAGGCATAGCAGATGGGGAAAATATCTCTTTCGCGTCGGAAATATACGTACCTGCACCCGTCACGCCACGGCGTACTCCTCAATATCCTCCCGCCGCTCCGGTGAATGAAAAGCAAGCACGATTTCGGATTTGGGAATACCTTCACGCGCCAACCATTTGGCGATGACTAAATCGGTGCCGTCATGCTGCACGTAGACCTGCCCGTCGGGCCGAACGTCGAGATGAACGAACGGCAGGTATTCACGATGGCCGTTGTACCAACCAATCGAAAACAGCACATAATGGCCATGTTCATCGTCGGTAATTAATTGTGTTTCAGACTCTTCGTCTGTTGGTGTCATGTTGGCTATTTCCGTAACGACTTGCCGAACAATGGCTTTGTTGCGCGTTATTTTGTCCATTTTATGATCGTTTTCTCATTTAGGTGATACACAATTAGCCGGATGCCGTTTTGCTCTAAAATACCAACGAAAAACGAATCATCGAAAAGGTCTTCGTAAGCACCCGAAGGCATTGCCAGATACAAAATACGCTCAGGCTCTTTTCGTAACAGAGCCGCCTTGTAAACAATAACCTGTCCCAATGCGTCTTCAAAATCGTCCAGTATTGACGCACCCAGAAAGCTTTTAATCTCCACAGCGATTTTCTGTCCTTCACGTTCAGCAGCTACTAACTTTTCGGCACCTAAATCAATGTAACCCCTCCGCTTGCCCAGCATCAATTTATACGGATCATGCGTGATTTGCCACCCTTCTTTTTCAAGGGCAGCGACAACAACATCGTGGTACTTGTCTTTGGCGGGCATGGGCGGCAGTATTTACACACAAAAATAAACCGTTTCTTCATTACTCGCTCCGCAGCACTTCTAGGGGCGGGCGGGTCAGCACGTCGCGGCTGTTGAGCAGGCCAATGAGCACGGTCAGGAGCGTGACCAGGCCACTGACGGCCAGCAACGGCCACAGGCTGGGCGTGTAAGGCATCTCGAAGACGTACCTGGCCAATACCCACGTGCCCGCCACCGACAGCAAAATACCCGACAGCGAGGCCAATAGCCCCAACAGCCCGTATTCGACCAGGGTGATGCGCAGGATCTGGCCCCGGCTGGCCCCTAACGTACGGAGCAACACGCTCTCCTGCATCCGCTGGTATTTGCTGATGACCACCGAGCTGCTCAGCACCAAAAGGCCCGTCAGGATGCTGAACAAGGCCATAAACCGGATCACAAACGAAATTTTGCTCAGAATATCGTCCAGCGTTTTCAGAATCAGCCCCAAATCGATGGCCGACACGTTGGGGAATTGCCGCACCAGGTCGCGTTGGAACGCCGCCGATTTTTGGGTGTTGGGTACGCGGGTCATCAGGACGCTGAACTGCGGGGCCTGCTCCAACACACCGTTGGGAAAAACGAGCAAAAAGTTGGTCTGCACCCGGTTCCAGTCTACGGTGCGGGTGCCGCCCACGGTGGTTTCGATGGGCGCACCCTGCACGTTGAAGGTCAGTTTGTCGCCCAGTTTCAGGTGCAGGCGTTTCATAAACCCGTCTTCAAAACTCACCGCCGGAGTAGGCACACCGGAACGGTCGTTTTTCAGGGCCTGCACGGTTCCCGAACTGATTTTTTCCGACGAAATCAGCGTGTCGCGGTAGGTAACGCGGTACTCGCGGCTAAGTGCCCATTCGGGAATGTGGAGTGAAGTGTCTTTCCGAAGCTGCGCCAACCCGCGCCCGTTGATGCTTTCAAGGCGCATGGTCACGATGGGCACCTGCTGCATAACGGGCAAACCCGACTGTTTCACCAGTTGACTAACCCCGGCGGTTTGTTCGCGCTGAATATCGAACAGCACCATATTGGGTTGTTGGCCACTGGCCGAAAACTGCACCCGGCCCAACAGTAATCCTTGCGTGAGGTAGAGTGTGGTGATCAGAAACGCTCCCAAGCCAATGGAAATGAGCAAAATAAGCGTCTGGTTCTGAGGCCGGTACAGATTCGCCAGGCTTTGCCGCCACACAAAACTCCACGACCGGGGGAAAAACCGACGTACCAGGGCCATGAGTAACAGGCCCATGCCGGTGAGCACCAGAAAGCTAATGCCCATGCCCGCCGTGAACCCCGCCGCCAATTGCCAGTTGCGGGTTTGCCACCACGCAAAGCCAAAGACAAACAACACAATCAGCCCCACCACCACCCACCGCAGCGGGTCGCGGCCCGACACATCGGCCTCCAGCGAGGCCCGCAACGTGCGCAACGGCGACACATTACGGATGACCAGCAGGGGCAGGGCAGCAAACAACAGCGCAATGAGCAAACCCGTAACAATGCCCTGCCCAATGGCGGGCCACGACAACGCCACACTGACCTGAACGGGCAAAAACGAGCCGAACACCACGGGCATCACCCACTGCAACGCCGACCCCAGCGCGGCCCCCAACACCGCCCCGCCCAGGCCCATGATGGCCGTTTGCACCAGAAAGATTTGGAACGCCTGCCAGCCGCTGGCCCCCAGCGTGCGGAGCACCGCCACCGCCGTAACCTTCTCTTTCACATACAGTTGTACCGCACTGGCCACGCCTACACAGCCCAGCAGCAGGGCCACAAACGAGACCAGGTTCAGGAACTTGGTAAGGTCGGCGAAGGCGCGGCCCGTTTGCTCTTTGCGGTTGGCTACGGTGTCGGTAGTCAGGTTGGCTTTGTCGAGGGTGGGTTCGATGTGTTTTATCAGCCAGGCCAGGTCGGTGCCTTTGGCGAATTTATAGTAGTATTTGTGGTTGACCCGGCTACCTTTCTGGAGCAAATCGGTCTTGGCCAGGTACGTTGCCGGGACGAACACGGTGGGAGCCACGGCAGCGGTGGCTGCCGTACCGCCGGGGGTGTTCAGCACCCGCCCCGCCACCAAAAACGTTTGTTCGCCCACCCGCACCGAGTCGCCCACGGCGGCCCCGAACTGGGTCAGCAGGGCATCGTCTACGAGGGCTACTGGTACGTTCTGTTTCCGAAATTGGGCCACCGCCGAGGCCGGTTGCACATCCCAGGTGCCGTAGTAGGGGAAGCGGCCTTCCAGGGCCTTCACCTGCGCCAGCCGCACCCCGCCCGTACGCGGGAAGAGCACCATCGACGCAAACGCCGTTTCGCTACTGCGCTCACTGCCAATACCTTCCAGCATATTTCTTGTTTTTTGCGACGGGGATTGCGCCGCCGAAATGGTGAGGTCAGCCCCCAGCAATTCCTGCGCCTGCTCGTCGATACTGCGGGCCAGGTTGTCGCCGAAGGAGTTGATGGCCACCAGCGCGGCAATGCCCAGCACAATGGCCGACATGAACAAGAGCAACCGCGACCGGCTCCGGCGGCTATCCCGCCAGGCCGTTTTCAAAACAAATGACATAGGTGTTGACGTACCCGACCGAAGAAGCGGGCCACAGGTAACGAACGGTTTTTTGGCAGCACCCGTGCGCTTACCTTTGCGCCTTACCCTGTTTTTTCGCCGCATGGCCGCATTTTTCCGTTTTTTTCAGCATCCTTTTTTCTACCGAAAACGTACCATCGTGTTCATCTGGGCGTTTTTGGGGGTCTTCACCGGGGTGAAACAAGCCCTCACGGGCCATATGCCTCCCTTTTCCAACGACAACAATTACCTGCTGTTCATCAACAGCTACAAGCACCTGGCGGCCCACCTCAACCTGTACCATTATTACCCGGCAGAAACCAACGATTCGTACCACTACGGCCCCTTGTTTGCGCTGCTGGTGGCCCCGTTCTACTGGCTGCCGCACGTACTGAGCCTCACGGCCTGGAACGTGCTCAACTCGCTGGTGTTGCTCTACGCCATCTACCAACTGCCCCTTTCCGACCGCCACCGGGCCATTATAAGCTGGATAATTCTGCACAATTCATACACTTGCCTGCTCAACACACAGTTTCACCACATCTGCGCGGCCATGATTATTTTGTCTTACACCATGCTGGTGAAGAAAAACGAAGCCGGGGCGGCGGCGTTAGTGGTGTCGGGCATGCTCATCAAATTGTACGGCGTGGTGGGGCTGGCTTTTTTTCCGTTTGCCGAAAACAAAGCCAGGTACGTGCTGGGGCTGGCGGGGGCGTTTGTGGTGTGCGTGGTGCTGCCCATGCCGTTTGTGGGCGTAGACTACACCCTTCAATGTTACCTCGACTGGTACACCTCGCTAGTCGAAAAAGATGCCCTTAACCTCGACCCGGCCAACGTGCGCTCCAACGTGTGCGTCATTGGCATGGTGCGCCACCTCACGGGCAACTACGGCCTCTCGAACCTGTATTTTATCGGGCCGGGATTGCTACTGCTTGCTTCGGCCTACCTCAACTTGAAACAATACACCAACACCCGCTTTCAGTTGGCCATATTGGCTTCGGTGTTGCTGTTTCTAAACCTGGCCAGTACCAGTTTCGAGTCGCCCACGTTCATTATCAGTATGCCCGGTGCCGCCATTTGGTACCTTATTTCGCAGCAAACCACCCTCGACAAGTGGCTCATCGGCTTTGCCATTGTGCTAGCTGGTTTCGCCCCGTCCGATCTGTTTCCGGCCTACATTCGCACCCATTTCGTGAACCAATACGCGCTGATGGTACTGCCCCTCCTTTTGATCTGGCTCCGGCTACACTACACCCTCTTCACCGGCTCATTGCTGATTGAAAAATCTGAAAGTCAGCTTGTTGTAAGCTAAAAACGCCCTTCACCAACGTTCCTACCGCCCCCATGACCCCGCCCACTAACGCCACCTGGACCGATTTCTGGCAGCAGAAAAACGCCTTCGACCAGTCGATGTCGATGAACTACGCCTACTTCCTCGACCGGGTGGAGCAGCACGTCACCCTCACGCCGCAAACCACCGTGCTCGACGTGGGTTCCGGCCCCGGCCACCTGGCCGATGCCTGGCATAGCCGCGTGGGTACGTTGGTCTGCCTCGACATTTCCAAACGCTACAATGACCTGGTTCGCGCCCGCCACGCCGCCCACCCCAACGTGGTGGTACACGACCTGCCCGCCGACAATTTTCTGGATTTCTCGGTGCTCCAAAACCAGACCTTCGACCTGGTGGTGGTGATGAGTGTGTTGCAATATTACCCCAACATCGAGGCCGTGGAAACGCTGCTGCTGACCCTGAAACGCCACGCCAAACCCGGTGCCACGATCCTGCTCTGCGACCTGATTGTGGGCGAAGGTATGCTCCGCGACGTGGTGAGCGTGTTGGGGCGGTCGCTACGGCAGGGGCGGCTGTGGCACATGCTGACGCTGCTGTTCCGGCTGCGGTTTTCGGCCTACTACGGCATCCGGCAGCAGAACGGTTTCCTCATCATTCCCGCCCAAGACTGGCTCGCGCTTTGCCAACGCCTGGGTCTACGCGCTCACTTCCTGCCCCACCCCATCACGATGCAGCAAGACCGGCTTACGCTGCGAATTGATTGCTGACCTCAACTCTACAACTTCCCCGTCGCTTTCCTGATGGCCGCTACTTCGGTTTGGGAGTAGATTGAGCCGTCGGGGCGGAAGATGTCGTGGAACCAGAGTTTGGGTTCCTCGCCGCTCGGCAGGGGTTCATCCCAGGCGTAGATGGTGTTGGTTTTGCCCTTCACCAGCCCCCAGTTGATGGCCCCAACTTTGTACTTTTTGAAGATAGGCAAACACGTCTCGAACGTGCTTTTGTGCTTGCGGGCCATGTATTCGGTGCAGATGAGTGGACGGCCCTGCTTCTGCAAGTCCAGAATCTGCGCCTCCAGGTTGGCCGGGTCGCGGTAGTTATGGAACGTGATAATGTCCGACTGGGCAAAGAGGAGGGCGTTTGAGAGGGGGTGGTCGTGCCACCAGCCCACGGTGAGGGGCTGACTGGGCCGCACCGCCTGCGCCCACTCGAAGGTTTTGGTCAGCAAGGGCAGCACCGCGTCCATGTAGCCACTGTTCGAGGGTTCGTTGAACAAATCCCAGACCACCACGCGGCGGTCGGTGGCGTAGGTTTTCAGCACGTCTTTGGTATATCTTTCCAGCCCGGCCCAGGTACGTTGGTCGAAGAGGCGTTTGGTGCCGGGGCCACGCACCCAGCCCGAATTGTGCTTGCCCACCACCGGGGCCATCTGTTTGCCCAGCGCGGGGTCGTCGTTCCAGCACGAATCAAACAGCACAAACATGATCTTGATCTTGTGCCGGTCGGCAATGTCCAGGAACCGGTCAATGCGCTGTTTGTAGGCGGCGGGTTCTTTTTCCCAGAGCAGGTTATGCAAAAACACCCGCATGATGTTCATGCCCACGCTTTCGGCCATTGCCAATTCTTTATCAATGGTGGCGGGGTCAAATGTCTCGGCCTGCCACATTTCCAATTGGTTGATGGCCGTGTTGGGAATAAAATTGGCCCCCACATAAAACGGCTGCGTCTTGTACCAATTGTTGGCCTGTTGGGCCGTCCAGCGTTGGGCCACGGCGGGGCAGGTAAGAAAGAGAAGGATAATCAGGGCAAGGGGCCGCCATAAGCGACCCCTCTGAGTACGTTGGTTCATGATGGAACGTTGTTCAGGTACGTTCTCATAAAGCAGAAATAGCATGGTTTTATCCTGCTTACCCACACTAAATTTTACCGGACAATCTTAAAGTTGAACGCTGCCGTTCCCAACACGCCCCAGGTACGTAACCAGACGGGTAGGAGCATTTCCGTACACCGCGCCGAACTGATGTCACCCAGGTCAATCATGTTCTCGGTTTTCCAGCCAAATTGCTGGAGCAGGTCGGCAGTCTGTGTTTTTGCTCCGGCATCATTACCGCTCATAAACACCGTGTGATCGCCACTGGCCACTAGGGCTGGATTAACCATAATACCCGCCCACATGGTGTTGAGCGACTTCACCACATGAGCATTGGGGAAACTACGTTGCAGCTTTTCGCCAAACGAATCGGTATTGACAGTCGATAAGAAAGGCGGCATCCCGTTCGAGAAATCAAGCGGATTCGAGATATCAATGATGGTTTTACCTGCCACAGACTCGTGGGTTGCCGAGCCAATGGCATCGATACCTGTTTCCCCTTTAGTGGCCAGGATAATTAGTTCGCCCGTGGCAATGGCCTCGGCAAACGTGGCCTGACTAGCTCTGTTACCTGTTTTAGCTACCCAGGCAGCGGCTTTTTCGTTGGTGGCCGAACGCGACCCCATCACTACGGTGTGGCCTAACTCGACCAGACGGCTGGCGATGGTTTCACCCACCGAGCCAGTTCCTACTACGGCAATTGTCATACTACGTTTGTTTGTGGTTTGCACTATCTTTTTTACAGTGCAACTTTAGCACGTATTTTTACCCCAGACAAGAACTGTCAATTTTGACAGGTTAGAAAAACGGTTGCCGATATGCTTATCAACGGAGAAGAAATGGCCATTCGCCTGCATGGGCAGAACTTCCACTGTGTTCTCGATGTGACAATACATTTTTTGGGTGGCAAGTGGAAATCGATTATCATCTGGTATTTACGTGATGGGCCGCGTCGATTCAACAGTCTGCGTAAGCGTATTCCCGACATAACCGAAAAGATGCTTAGTCTGCAACTAAAAAACCTGGAAGCCAACGGCATCGTTGAACGAACCGTGCTAACCCAAAAGCCTCTAAGCGTTGACTACAGGCTAACCCCCTTTGGCCAATCGATTTTACCAGTGGTAGAGGCCATGGCAATCTGGGGGCGTAGCGTAGGGCAGGAACAAGGCGAATGGCTACCCATCAACCAACAGCAGGAGTAGATATACGGGAGGCTACGCCCAAAGCAACTTTAATCAGTAGCAAGCCAGCGCGGTGCTCAAACCTACTGCCGCACCGTTGCCCGTAACGTATCGTCCACCACGTGCCCACCCCGAATGCGGATCATGCGGCCCGTTTTGGCAGCCAGTTCCAGGTCGTGGGTCACAATCACGAGGGTAGTACCGGCTTCGCGGTTGAGGTCGAAGAGCAGGTTTTCAACCGTGTGGCTGGTGTCTTCGTCAAGGTTGCCGGTGGGTTCGTCGGCAAAAAGCACTGCCGGGCGGTTGCTGAAGGCCCGCGCCAACGACACACGCTGCTGTTCGCCGCCCGATAGTTGCAGCGGGTAGTGGTGGCTGCGGTCGGCCAGGCCCACACGCCCCAGCAGGTCGCGGGCGGTGCGCTCGGCTCCTTTTTGGCCCCGCAGTTCCAGGGGCACCATCACGTTTTCGAGGGCCGTGAGGGTGGGCAGGAGTTGGAAATTCTGGAAAATAAACCCCACGTGCTGGTTGCGCACCGCCGCCCGCTGGTCTTCGTTCAACCCGTCGAGTTGAACGCCGTTGAGCCACACGCTGCCCGACGAAGCCCTATCCAGGCCCGCGCACAGGCCCAGCAGGGTGGTTTTGCCGCTACCGCTGGGGCCAACAATGGCAAAACTCTGGCCCGCTTCAAGCGTAAAAGAAACATCGTGTAGCACCGTCAGCGATTGCCCGGCACTCTGGTAAGTTTTGGTTAACTGCTCAACGCGAAGGCTCATTCGTCAGGTATTATGTGTGCAGGTACGTTGGTTGAAACGGCCCTTTTTGGGTATAACCACGCCCCCCGGTGTTTTGTCGCGAGCGGGGCGGTAAGTTAGGTTTGTAGCAGTGGCTTGCCCACCAAAATATACCGTATACATACAAAAACGTGTCGTTTACAACCGGGATATAGTAACTCTGCTATTAACCTTTAAGTTTGTCAGTAAATAAACCACTTTTCACATGAAAGTAACTCAGCTTACACCCCGTCTGTTATCGGCCCTGATCCTGATTGGTCTGTCAACGGCGTTCATTGCCCCAACGCCCGCAACGCACAACGGAAAGAAGACGATCAACGTCAAAAACACCACTAATTTCGACATCGACCACGTCTACCTCTCGCCCGACGAAGAAGATCACTGGGGCGACGACATCCTGGACGATAACGAGATTTTGCACCCCGGCGACGATATCGACGTGGAGGTAGACTGCGGCAAGTGGGACGTGAAACTGATTGCCCAGGACAAATCGGAGTGCCAGATCGAGGACATCACGCTTTGCGAAGCTGACCAGTGGAACATCGTAGCTGACTGCCCGCATTGATTTCAGCGCGGAAATAATTCTTCCGAAAAACAGCCTCCATAACGTGTGGAGGCTGTTTTTTTAAGCGCGGACGGCCGGGGCAACCCCTAACGGGTTTTTGGCGTTACGTACCCAGCAACATCTTATCTGCTTCCCTATGCGTCTTTTTGCCCTGCTGCTGGTTCCGGTTATTTGCCTCAACTGCACCTCGAAACCCGATAAACCCGCCACCCGGCCTGTCCCTGCCGACACCACAGTTGCGGCCACGGCTACACCCAAAAAAATAATTCTTTTCTTCGGAAATAGCCTCGCCGCCGGGTATGGCCTGGATAACCCCGGCGATGCCTTTCCGAACCGAATTGGTACCCGGATCGACTCGCTGGGTCTGCCCTACCGCGTGGTCAATGCCGGGCTAAGCGGCGAAACCACCGCCGGGGGCCGCAGCCGCATTGGCTGGGTGCTGCGCCAGGCCGCACGGGGTTCAACCGTTGGTATTTTTGTGCTTGAACTGGGCGGTAATGATGGGCTGCGAGGTATCAATCTGGCTTCTTCCCGCCAGAATTTACAGGCCATCATCGACACCGTTCGGCTACAGAACCCGGCCACCCGCATTGTCATTGCCGGGATGCAGATTCCGCCCAACCTGGGCCGGGCCTACACCCAGGAATTCCGCGCCCTTTTTGGCCAACTGGCTACCAAAAACCAAGCCGTGCTGATTCCGTTCCTGCTCGAAAACGTGGGCGGCATCCCCAAACTCAACCAGCCCGACGGTATCCACCCCACCGCCGAGGGCCACCGCATCGTGACCGAAACCGTCTGGGACGTAGTGGGGCCGATGGTGGGGCCGGGTAAGTGAGGGGTTTTAAGGCAAAAAGATTTAACCCCAGTGCACCCGTAGAATTTTGCCGTGGCCGTACCTAACCAATCTGCAAATTCATGTCAAAATTCTCTTACAACTAATACACAATCGAACATATGAGTAACTTTGTGTTACTAAGTTATCGATTATGATTCTCAAAGTGCGTTCGTTCGGGTTGATTTTGGCGAT
>JAYUKZ010000137.1:0-15166 GCA_043763995.1 Fibrella sp. | reverse complement strand
CCCAGTTGAGGCCGATCTCAAAATCGGTCGGGAAACGGCCCTGTAAGCGTTTAAACACCTGTTGGGCCTCAGGTACGTTGCCGGATAGGCCAATGCCGCGTCCGTAGCAGAGCAGGGCCGTGCGGTTGCTGGAATCGGCGGTGGTGCGGAGGTAGTGGCGAAAAAAAGCGGCTCCTTCGGCAAACTTACCGGTTTCCAGCAGCGTGAAACCGGGTTGAAGTGCGGCTTGTGCCCAACCGGTGCGCGGGGCCGCTAGTAAGCCTATTCCAACCCAAAAACCAAAAAAAAATGCTGAACGACCGTAGAAGTTGGCATGCATAAAAAGCGCGTGGTTTATGAGTTGTTACCCATATGATGGAATCATCAAAAACCACTCCATAACCATCATTTGTACATACCGCTGAGTAATTAAAATCAGAGTACCCGCCCCCACGGCCTCCATTCAATGTGTCACCGCCTGTTTACATGAGTATAAACCACGTGTGTTTGCGCTGGCTTATTTTTTGCACTCTTTTCAACGTATACATCTTTTGTTTAGTATACTGTCCGATTATTAACTAAAATGAAAAGTCTATGGCCATTACCTGTGCTATTGTTAACAAAAACTCAACCGCCCGCCGCTCCCTTCAGCAGTTATGCGACCAAAACGAGGCAATTTCGGTAGTGGCAACCTGCGAGGACGCAACAGACTTATTGCAATGCCTGCGCCAAAAATCAGTAGATCTACTCCTGCTCGACATTGAGCAGCGCAGCCTGACCGACCACCTGGCCGAGTTGCCCACGCTGCCGCACATCCGGCTCACCACCACCCGCACCGAGTACGCGTTTGATGCTTTTTATTACCAAGCCACCGACCCCATGCGCAGTGCGGTAGCGTTGCCCCGCTTCAAACTCCTGCTCGACGACGTGCAGCACCAACTGATGCTGTCGCGGCCCCACACAGGTACGTCCCGATCTATTTTTGTGAAAACCAACGGGCGGTACATCCGTATTCAGTACGACACGATTTTGTTTTTCGAAAACACCGGCGATTTTGTCAAGATTGTTACCCCCGGCCAAACCCATGTGGTCTCAACGACCATGAAAGCCCTGGAGAGCAAACTCAGCCAACAGTTTTTGCGCATCCACCGCTCCTACATCATCAATCTGGAAAAAATCATCAACATGGAGGAGGGTAATCTGGTCATCAGCAATAAAATCATTCCCATCAGTCGGGCCAGGAAATCGGCCCTGCTCAACCGCCTCAATCTGCTTTAATTACACCGTTAGGCCAGCCCTTGAACGCTGGCTAACGCACTCATTACCAGTAGCTTTGTCCAACTTCTCAATGGCCGTTTTGCGGCGCAGTACCCGTAACCCACCCAGACTTCGGTCGGGGGTGGGTTGCTTTTTTTGGGGAATGGATACGTACCTGAGCGGCCAAACCCCTAGCGTCGTTGCCCGAAGTTGACCCGGTAGTAACCCAGTAGCTGATCGGCGCGGGCGGCGGGGGGGCGGGCATAGACAAAAATTTCATAGACGTTTTCGGTCTGCGAAAAATCGCCTTCCACCAGGCTTTCATTACCCGTTTGCACCAGGCCTGAGCGGGTCACGGGCGGCAGTAACCCCTTCACCGCATAATTGTAATTGTACACACCCTGTTTCAGCCAAAGCCGGCCCCGGTAGGCCCCCAACGCCGGGTCGTAGGCCAAGAGGTTGCGGGCGTTTAGTGCCCAGAAATTAAACGCGCCGTTGGCGTAGACCTCGGCCCCGGGCACTTCGGCAGTCAGGAGCGTAAACACGGTTTCGATGTAATCGGCACTCGTGGCTCCGTCGCCGCTTTCGCGGTGGTCAATCACAAACTGCCCGTTAAAATCATCAAACTGGGTGTAGGCCACCCCCGACCGGGGCCGGTCGGTCTGCACAAAGGCGATGGTACGGTCGGCGGGGCGGTTTATTCGTTCCACAAAATTCCCCCTTGACAGCACCGTGCGCGTGTCGAAAAAACGGTACTCGTTGCCACCGGGAAAGGTGTTGCGCAGGTCTAACCCGTTGTATTCCAGCACCTGATCGAACGCCCGGACGTTGGTGGGGCGCAGGTCAGTCACAGTGCGGTCGTCGCGGTAATTTTGGCGAATGATAACCTTAAAATCGTCCTGCGGCGAACTGACCTGCCGTTGGTACGCCCCGTAGCCAATCATAAAATCAACCTGCTGGTCGCTGAACTGTCGGCTAATATCGGTCGAAAACCGCACGTTGGCCGTAATGCCCAACTGGTTGGCGTAGACCCGGAACCGGCGCGTAAACAGGATTTCGTCGGGCTGCTGTTCGTTGTAGACCACCAACACATAGTTGCCGGGCAGTTTCAGGCGCGGCACCGTGTAGCGGTAGTGATAATACGGAATTTTGGTGGACACCGACACCTGATAATCGGTGATGGGTATGTCGTTATATTCGTAGGTAAACTCAATATCGTTCAGCACCGACCGCGCCCAGTCGGCGTTGCAGTGTACGATTTTGGCCCTAAAATTCCGGTAGTTGGCCGTCAGGTCATCGAATTCCAGCAGCAGCGGGGCCTGGGTCTGGTCGTCCAGTTTCAGCAACGGCAGGTTCAGCGTCCGGGCGGTGTTCCCCCCCAAACTGCCTACCTGCGGGTAAAGCAACACCGTGGTAATGCGCGGGTCAACAATGGTGTCTACCGTCTGGGCGTGGCCGGGCAGCAGGGTTCCCAGGTACGTTACCCACGCAAGTAATCCACTGTTTATCAGCCGGTTCAGAGTTTGGACGCGGCGAGGTGCAGGTACGTTAGGGGCGGACATCAGGCGAGTTTAGCCTCCAGTTCTTCGGCCATTTCCATCGATTCTTCCCACTGGCGTTGCAGTCCGTCAAGCTCGTTGGTGAGGCGTTGGTAGTCGGTTTGGCGGGTCAATAACGCCCCGTTGGTGCCGTATGTTGCGGGGTCGGCCAGTTCGGCTTCCAGCTTTTTTTTCTGCCCTTCCAGTGCGCCAATTTTGGCTTCGGCTTCGTCGGCCTGTTGGGTAGCTTTTTTCAGGGCCTGTTGCCACTCTTTGCGTTGGCCGTCTGCGGGTTGTTTGGCAATGCTGTTGGCCGACGGAGCCACGGCGGCGGGTTGGGGGCCGGTTTTGTCGGGTGCCGCCACGCGGATAGGGCCATCGCCATTAGCAATCCGTTCGCTCATCCACCATTCGTATTCGTCATACGTACCTGGATATTCCTTGATCTGTTCGTCTTCGATGAACCAGATTTTATTGGCAATCTGCGAGACAAAAAACCGGTCATGGCTCACCACCACATACGTGCCTTCGTACTGATCCAAAGCCTGAATCAGAATATTCACCGACTGCATGTCGAGGTGGTTGGTGGGTTCATCTAGCAACAAAAAATTGGCTTGCGACAGCAGCACCTTCGCCAACGCTACCCGCGACTTTTCACCACCCGACAGAACCTTGATTTTCTTGAACACCTCGTCGCCCGAAAACAAAAAACAGCCCAACACGCCCCGCAATTCGCCTTCGCTCTTGTTGGGGTTGGCCGATTTCAGTTCTTCCAACATATTATCGTCCACGTTCAGCGATTCGAGTTGGTGCTGCGCGTAGAAGCTGAACGACACGTTGTGGCCCAACTGCCGCCTCCCTTCGTTCACCGGCTCGGAGCCGGAAATAATGCGCAACAGGGTCGATTTACCCCGTCCGTTGGCCCCAATCAGGGCCACTTTATCGCCGCGTTCCAGGCGGATATCGGCGCGGGTCAGGATTTTTTTCGGGCCGTAAGCTTTCGTCACATCGTCGAGGTGCAGTATATGGCGGCCCGGCTGGGTGGTGAAGTTGAACTTGAAATTCACCCGCGCCGATTCGTCAATTACGGCATCTACGGTTTCCATCCGGGCCAGTTGTTTCACCCGGCTTTGGGCCTGTTTGGCTTTGGAAGCCGTGGCCTTAAAGCGTTCAATAAACCGCTCCGTCTGCCGAATTTTGGCCTGTTGGTTCTCGTATGTACCCTTCTGAATTTCGTTGCGCTGGGCTTTTTCTTCCAGGTAGAACGAGTAGTTGCCAGGGTAGTAATTGAGCTTGCCGTTGGCCACTTCCACCGTCACGTCGATGACGTTATCCAGAAATTCGCGGTCGTGGGAAACCACAATCACGGCTCCTTCGTAGGTCTGAATGTATTTTTCGACCCACTGAATAGACGGCAAATCGAGGTGGTTAGTGGGTTCATCGAGCATCAGCAACGATGGTTTTTGCAGCAGCAGTTTGGCCAGCATGACGCGCATCCGCCACCCGCCCGAAAACGTCCGCAGGGGCTTTTGCAGGTCTTCGGTGCTGAACCCCAGCCCCTCCATAATTTCTTCGGCTTTGGCCTGCACCGAGTAGCCGTCCAAAGCCTCAAACTCAGTCTGCGCCTTGCCCAGTTTATCCACCAGATCGTCGGTGTAGTTAGTCTCCATCTGGTGCAGCAGGTCGTCAATTTGCTTCTGAAGGGCATTTTGCCGCTCAAACGCCTGCATGGCCACGCTTAGAATGGTATCGTCGGTTTGGTAGCTGAGCAGGTCCTGGTTGAGGAAGCCAATGGTTACGTCGCCCGCTTTGGAGATCGTACCCCCGTCGGGCTGGTATTCGCCGTCGATGATGCGGAGCAAGGTCGATTTGCCGGTTCCGTTCAGGCCGATGAGGCCAATTTTTTGTGCCGGTTTAATGTGCATCGACGCGCTGTCGTAGAGGGCGCGGCTGCCGAGATAATACGAGAGATTGGTAATGGAAATCATGGGGCAAATTTACCAAATTTACGGCACGATGCTTGTAGCGGCTATGATGAAACTGCTATCTTTGCACCCGCAGTAAGGATTTGGGATCGTGGATTGGGGATTTCGGATTACTACCAGGCGGTGTACTTCCGCGTCAGCATCAAATCCGAAATCCCCAATCCGCGATCCCAAATCACCTTGCCTCCTTAGCTCAGTTGGTAGAGCAATTCATTCGTAATGAATAGGTCGTAGGTTCAAGTCCTATAGGAGGCTCCCTGATAATCAGCCAGTTACGTTCATTCGTGACTGGCTTTTTTGTTGAAATGGGGTTACATTATTTCCTTATCCACGCCCGGCCACATAATTGGCTAACCGGGTGCGCAAGGTGTTAAGCAGGGTATCGGAAACATGGCCCGATAGTCCCTGAATTCGGCCCGTTGACAAGAGATGAAGAAACTCTAACCGAACTACTGACGTAACTCGTAGACCGTTAGTGGGGTCTGGTTGCAATAATTCGCCAAAGCCGGGTACCAACTGGTTCAGTTTTGATGGTAGCCCACAGGCCAACAAATCACCGTAACCCGGCATCCGGCGCAAGAGCAATACGGGGCGTAACTTATATTGTCCATCGGCCTGTTCCAACGCCGCCAGTACTATTTCTCCCTCTTGATAAACGAGTTGGTTAACGGGTTGCATGAGGATCGAAGTTAGGGTTTACGGCGATCAAATCGGCAACAGTATATTCTTCCTCATCTTCATCGTAGCGGGCGTTGGCTTCTATGCCCGACGCATCGAAGAACAAACGGCGTTCGTCGGTTTCCTGTTGCTGGTTCAGCAAGTCGAGCAAGCCCGCGACCAACGGGTTTAGTTGCGCGTCGTGCTGTTGCAGGTCAATCATGGCCGTTTTGGGTCGGCCATTAGGGTCGGTCAACACTGATAATCCTTGCATATGGTTGGCTGATGTAGAGCAACAATGTTCTTAAGAATACCAAAGATAATGCCGCTAACTGGCTATAACGCCTACCTGCTTACTCTCCCTCAAAACCGGTATTGAGTACGAATGGTGAGCAGATTGTCAGGTACGTCGGTTTCGTAGCCGGGCAGGGCGGTGGCTTCGTTCACAGGCATGTCGTACCAAACCAACAGTTTCAGGTTGGGCGTGGCGTAGTAGAGGTAGCCCAGCCCCAGGGTGTTGTACCGAATATCGGCCCAGGTAAAGGCATCAGTCAGTTGTTTGCCCGCCACCCGTAGGTTAGGATCGTAGAAATCATATTTGGCCACAAACTGATGGCGTTCGCTGGCCAGGTGTTGCAAAAAATAAAAATACGCTCCATTAAACTGCCTCACATACAAGGGGTTGGCCGTAGGTGCCGACACCGGGTTGGGAATTATGCCCGGCGTTTCAGTGGTATTCTGGTTGGCCGTTTGCCAGCCCTGAATGTACTCGGCCCGCAGTTCGGTACGGCCTTTCCGGTTCGGAATCCGTAGCTGCAAATCGGCTCCGTAATACTGCCGGGGGGCCAGGCTGTTTGGCCCCACCGGCGTTTGGTCGAGCACAAAACGGGGGGCTGTTTCCGGGCCGCCCACGCCGTAAATCTCATTCGTGAACCGGCCAATTCCCCCCCAATAGCCCGACACACTGCCCGTGAGCTGCAGCCCGCGCTTGCCCAACGGCTGGGGTTTTATGGTCAGCCGGGCAATGATGTCTTTGTGGCCGTCGTAGTCGCTGAGGCTGGCCAAACCGGGGCCGTTAAACAGCCCCAGGTCCAGTTTCAGAAACCGCAACGGGTGGTTGGGGCGGCGGGGTTCCAGCGTGAGCATAGCCCCCAAATCGCGCTCAGTGCGCATCAGCAGTTGCGACATCCGCCCCCGTTCGGGCGATTCGCGGTCGCTGGAACTGTAATTAATTTCGAACCCAAAGGGGCGGGCAAACAACCCGGCGGTAAGGTGAAACAGGTCGAATTTGTGTTCGTAATAGCGGCCCCAGAAATCGCGGGTTTGCACGCCCCGCTCGGTGCCGTCGAACTGAAACACAAACAGCACCGTGGGTCGGTTTTGGGCATCCACGTGGGCGTAATCGATACGGATTCGGCCCCGCCGCACCCCGAACCGGCTCTCGACCCCGGCGGGGAAATCGCCCCCGTTAAAACTGCGTTGTCCCGCCGTTTGCGCCGCCTGAAACTGGGGCTGAATGTAGCCCGAAATGTTCACGAACTCGTCTTTTCCCAACTGCCCGCGCCCACGGGCGGTGTCGAGCGTACTTTCGCCCAAATTGCCCTGCTGTTGGGCAAAGGCCGTTCCGCCAGTCAGTAACAAGCTGACCAACAGACTGATTCGGAGAAAAACTCCGACAAAAAACTTCATCATGCAAACGGCTGGTTCCACGGTTGAGCAACGGGACCAACGGGGCGGAACAGCCAAGCGGCTACCCCAAAATCCAGCGGAAGAGCAGGAACAACGTGGCCGACAGCAAAATAGCCACCGGCAGGGTTAAAACCCAGGCAAGGGCGATGCTTTGCACCGTTTTGGCCTGTAAATTTTTGATGCCCTTGCTGGCCACCATGGCCCCGGCAATGCCCGACGACAGGGCGTGGGTGGTGCTAACGGGGGCTTTGAAGTTGGGAATCAGGCCCGAAGCGAGGCCAATGGTAAGGGCGGCCACCAACTCTGCCGAGGCCCCCTGCGCGTAGGTCAAATGCGATTTCCCAATTTTTTCGCCCACCGTGACCACAATTCGTTTCCAGCCAATCATGGTGCCGAAACCGAGCGAGAGCGAGATCATCAGAATGACCCAGAACGGGGCGTGGTCGGTGTAGCGGCGCAGCCCTTTTTCTTCCACGGTGGCGGCTCTGGAAAGGGCCGTTTTGTCGGCGGCACTCAACGTCACGGCATCGCTGTCGATCAGTTTACGGGCGTTGCTACTAATGGTCAGTAGGGCTTTGCGGATCAGGATGGCTTCCTTCTGTGGGTACGTACCTGTGGCCAAAACCGGGCCGAGGTTGGCCAGGCTGGTCTCAATTTTCTGCACCCGCTCCAGGTCCGTTTTCGACAGCAATTTTTTATCGATCAGCCCGATTTTTTGTTCCACCACCGTCAAATCGGGTCGCAACTGTTTGATATCCAGGCTTCTATCGATGGCAAAGTAAGCGGGCAAGATACCAATCAGGATCAGCATCATCAGACCAACGCCTTTCTGCCCGTCGTTTCGACCGTGGAAAAAGCTCACCAGCGTGCAGGTCGTGATGAGCAGAATCCGAATCCAGCCGGGGGGTTGCTGGCCGGGGTGGGGTTCGTCGAAAATTTGTTTACGAAGGTCTTTGCTCAGCACCCGCCGCAGCACAAACATCAGGCCCACGGCCAGGCCAAAGCCGATGAGGGGCGACAGCAGCAGGGCCGCAAACACCTCTTTGGCTTTGTCCCAGTTCACGGCGGCAATGCCCATGGTGTTTTCGGGCAGCAACGCAAACCCCAGCCCCACGCCCAAAATGGCCCCGATGAGGGTATGCGAACTGGACGCGGGCAAGCCAAAATACCAGGTGCCGAAGTTCCAGATAATGGCCGACAGCAGCAGGGCCATCACCATAGCGATGCTGTGATACACGTTTTGGTCGATGAGTAATTCCACCGGCAGCAGGTTCACAATGCTCATGCCCACGCCCACGCCCCCCGTGACCACGCCCAGGAAATTGACGAACCCCGACCACACCACGGCCTGGGTGGGTTGCAGCGAATTGGTGTAGATGACGGTGGCTACGGCGTTGGCAGTGTCGTGAAAACCGTTGATGAACTCAAACGCGCAGGCGGCCAACAGGCACAGGGCCAACAGCAGGAAAATGCCGGTCTCTAAGCCGAACATAGGGAGGTGGGTTAATTTGGTGCTCACACCCCCGGAAACGGGGTTAAGTCACTGCAAAGTTGCCCATAGTTTAAGGTAGTTGGGTAACGGCCTTGTTAAGAAATTGTTAACCGCCCGGCCAAGCCCCGTTGTCTCTTAGCGGGTAAGCAACAGGCGGGTAGTGAGCGGCGGGTTGCCCCCTGCCCGAAGCCGGAGCACATAAACGCCGCCCGGTAACGTACCCAGATCGAGCCGGGTGGGGGTCTGCCCCACCACGGCTCGCGGCACCAACACCACCCGCCCGGCCAGATCCAGCACGTCTAGTTGACCGGAGTAGGGCGCACGAACGGTAACGACCTGCGCGGCGGGATTAGGAAATACCCAGGGCGCGGCGGGTTCGGGCAGGGCCAGGATTTTTACTTTTTCCGACGAATTACGCACGTAGCGCAGCCCACCCGCCGCCGTGCCCAGCAGCAAATCGGGCAGACCGTCGGCATCCAGATCGCCGGTGGCCACGGTGAGGCCCAAACCGGGGTTGCCCAGCGCGGCCAGCGTGTCGAGCAACGTACCAGGGCGGGTGGGGTCGGGCGCAGGGCGGAACAGCCTGAGCGACCCGTTGCGGGTGGCCCGCAGCAGTTCGGTTTGCCCGTCGGCGTTCACATCCAGCCATACCAGCGTGGCGTTGCGGGCATTCAAATCAATACCAAACCCAGCGTAGGCATCGGTCTGGAACGTGAAGGCGGGGCTAGTGGCGGTGCCGGTATTGCGCAGGTAGGTCACGTTCCCCGCCGAGCCGCCAATGAGCATGTCCAGTTTTGCGTCGGCATCCACATCGGCAAACATAACGGGTTCGCTGCTGGCGTAGCCCAGGTTGCCGGGCAGGGTCAAGCGTTGGGCGGTGGCGCGGCTAAACTGCGCGGGGCTGCCTTTTGAGGCCTGGTTGGGCCACCACAAAATCTGCGCCCCCGCCCCGGTACTGGCCGTCAGGACCAGATCGGGCGAACCGTTTTGGTCCAGGTCGGCCACCACGGGGCGCAGGTTGGTGAGCGAATCGGACTGAAGCAGACCCAGGTAGTTGGTGGTGAGCAGGTTAAAGGCGGGGCGGGCGGCGGTGCCCCGGTTTTCGAACTGCCAAAGCCCGGCGCGGTAGCCGGAGGTGCCCTGCGCCCCGGCGTGGCCCACCAGCAAATCAAGGTCGCCGTCGGCATCCAGATCGAGCAGGGCGGGGGCGGCGTTTTCACCCAGATCAACCATGTCAGATTGTAAAAAATCGGGCTGCACGAACTGGAAATCGGGCCGGGCCAACGTACCTGTATTTTTGTAGAACAAGCTGGAAGCCTGGAAGTTAAAGGCGTTTCCGTCGTTGCCGCTTACGTTGGGCGAGGCCAGGAGATCAGCCCGTCCATCGGCATCTACATCTTCGAAATACACGCCCGGAAAGGCCGGAAACCGCACCGGATTCCGGGCCGGAAAATCGGCATCGAACGAAACGAAATCGGCTTTGGCCGAGTTTGGCCCCCGGTTGTAGAGCACCGCCACGTTGGGGCAGGAAACGTACCCAAACAGTAGTTCGAGCCGACCATCGCCGTTGGTGTCGAAGAGCGTGATGGTGTTGCCCGAATGCATGGGCCGTGCCCCGGCCACCCCCCGCCGCCCACCCGCGTCGCAGTTGATGCCAAATTGAAAATCGTTGCAGAGGTTCTTCTGGAAATTACCCCAACATTGCCCCATGCGCTTAAAATCAAGCCCGGCGGGGGCTACGGTACTGGTACGTTCGCGGCTCATGTTCTGGTAGTAAACGGCCAGGTCGCCCCCCACGTCGAAGGCCACCACGTCCAGGTCGCCATCCTGGTCATAGTCCGTGATGGCGGGGGTATCTGACCCGGCCACGTAGAGGTTGCTGCGGCCCGAAAGCCCTTCCTGATTCACGGGCGAGGCCACCAACTGCCAGGCCAACGCCCCGCCCGCGCCTGGTACGTTGCGCCAGACCTGCATCCCCGACGGGGCCGAGGCGAAGAGGTCTTTTCGGCCATCGTTGTCATAATCGGCCAGAATCATCCAGTTTCTGAATGCTGGAAACTGCCGCTCATAGGCCGGGGCGTGTTGCCAGGTGAAGGTGCCGTTGGCATCGGTGGTGGCCAAAAACGTGCTGATCTTGTCGGTAGTGCGGTCAAAAACAACCAGGTCGGGCCGGGTGTCGTTGTTGAGCAATAGCGTCCCGTACTGGCAGGCGTTGAGGCCCCCGGCCCAGGCGTTGGGCAGGGGCCGACCGCCCACCGAGATCACGGCATCCTGCGCGTAGCCAAAGGAAATTCGTTGCCCCGTGGCGGCGAGGGAGAGGGTACAAAACAGGAGTGTAAACCAGTTTTTCATGCTACTTTTGAACGAAACCAGAGGCTACTTATGCTGTCAACATCGCTTCTTTACGATAAATTTCTGACCTGTAACGGCATCTCAACCGATACCCGACACCTGCCGCCCAACTGTTTTTTTGTGGCCCTGCGGGGCGAAACCTTCGATGCCAACACCTTTGCCCTGGCCGCCCTGAACGCCAGTGCCGCCTACGCCCTGGTAGACGACCCCGCCACCGCCGCCGCCGACCCCCGCTGTTTGCTGGTTGAAGACACCCTGCTGGCCCTGCAAGCCCTGGCCCGCCACCACCGCCAACAGTTCCGGTGCCCGGTCATTGGCCTCACGGGCAGCAACGGCAAAACCACCACCAAAGAACTCATTGCCAGCGTGTTGAGCTGCAGGTACGTTACCGCTTTCACTCAGGGCAACCTCAACAACCACATCGGCGTACCCTTGACGCTACTGCGCATTGACCCCGCCACCTGCCAGATGGCGGTGATTGAGATGGGGGCTAACCACCAGAAAGAGATCGCGATGCTGAGCCGCATTTGCGAACCTACCCACGGCCTCATCACCAACATTGGCAAGGCGCACCTGGAGGGCTTCGGCGGGCTGGCCGGGGTCAGAATCGGCAAAGGCGAACTGTATGATTACCTGGCCCAAACCGACGGCACCGTGTTTGTCAACGTGCAAGACGCGACCCTGATGGCCATGCACGACGAACGGGCTTTTGCCGAAACGATTCTGTACCAGGTTGATAATCAGCCCGAACTGCTGGCCGAAACGCCGGTGGTTGCTTACCGAACCCGCACCGGCCACACCGTCACTACGCACCTGCCGGGTCAGTATAACTTCCAAAACGTAGCGGCTGCACTGGCCATCGGGGCCTATTTCGACGTACCAGAGGCCGAAGCCAACGCCGCCGTGGCCGCCTACCAACCCACCAACAACCGGTCGGAGGTAGTCAGGAAGGGCACCAACACCATTTTGCTGGATGCCTACAACGCCAACCCCAGTTCAATGGTGGCGGCTATCCGGCAGTTTGGCCAGCCCGCGCCCGGCACTGCCCCGCGCAAAGCCGTGCTGCTGGGCGACATGTACGAACTGGGCGAAGACAGCCCCACCGAACACGCCGCCCTGGGCCAACTGGTAGCCGAACAGGGGTTCGACCTCGTGCTGCTAGCCGGGAAAGACATGCACCACGCCCTGCCCGCCCTGCCCAATGCTTATTATTTCCCCGACAAGTTTTCGCTCCATAACTGGCTCACCGACAACCCGTTAAACAACACGCACCTGCTCATCAAAGGCTCACGCGGCATGAAACTGGAAAGCGTATTACCGTTTCTTTAAACGTTCTGCTGCCCGGCGTGTCCTACAGGGGTAGTCAGTTGAAGTTATTCAAGCACAGAGACACAGAGAATCATAAATAACTAACCATCAGTTGATTACATTTTTCAGAACTCTACTTCCTCTGTTTCTCTGTGTTTGAACAATTCTGTGCGATTACGTACCTGACAACCAACTTGCATTGATCTATGAAAAACGCCCTGCTATTACTGAGTCTTCTGCTGGCCACCGCCGCCGCCGCGCAGACCCCACAAACCCCCACCAGCTACACCGCCGAATTTGCCGCCTTCGATGCGCAGGACAAGGCTACGCCCCCGCCCGCCAACGGCATTCTGTTTGTGGGCAGTTCGTCTATCCGGCTTTGGGCGGGGCTGCCCGAAGCCTTTCCGGGGAAGCCCGTCATTCAACGTGGCTTCGGCGGCTCCACCCTGAGCGACGTGATTCGGCATATGCCCCGCGTCATTTTGCCCTACCAACCCAAACAAATCGTGCTCTACGCCGGGGATAACGACATTGGCCAGGCCAACCGCACCGCCCGCGACGTGTATGGCCAGTTTCTGACGTTTTTTACGGTGGTCAGAAAACAGTTGCCCAACACCACCATCACCTACATTGCCGTCAAACCCAGCCCATTGCGGCGGCAGTTTATGCCTGTCATGGTCGAAACTAACCGCATGATTAAACAATACCTGGCCAGCCAACGCAACACCTCCTTCGCCGATGTGTATACGCCCATGCTGGATGCCGGTGGCCAACCCCGCCCCAACCTCTTTCTGGCCGACAGCCTGCACATGAACCCGCAAGGCTACGACATCTGGAAAACTGCCATTGCCCCCCTGCTGAAATGACCAAACAGGCCCTCTACCTGGCTTGCCTGGCCTACGTGCAGCAGCGCATCCAGACGGCCACCACGGCCATGCAGGCAGCGCAGGAATCGGCTAATTCAGAATCGAAAAGTTCGGCGGGAGATAAATACGAAACGGGCCGCGCCATGGCCCAGCTAGAGCGCGACCGCCACGCCCAACTTCTGGCCGAAGCCCTGAAAATGCAGCAGGAACTCACCCACCTCGACCTTACGGCGGCGGCGTGGGTACGGCCCGGAAGCCTCGTTTGCACGGCGCAGGGCGTGTTTTTTGTCAGCATCAGCGCGGGGCGGCTCGTGGTGGACGGGCATACGTACCTGGCCATTTCCCCGGCCTCGCCCCTAGCCCAGGCCCTGCGCGGCAAACGCCCCGGCGAAGAAGTCGTGTTCAACCAGATCAGGTACGTTGTTGAGGCCGTAGAGTAGGCTGGGATAATACAGCTAAAAAAAGTATACCTAGAACTTGTAGGTATGCTTTTTTTGTGCATTTTTGGGCCATGAATACCAACGTCAATCAACCGGTACTGAAGGGAAGCATCTCGGTCATTATCCTGAAACTGCTTGAAAACCGCACCCGGATGTACGGCTACGAGATTACGCAGCAGGTAAAGGCCATCACGGCGGGCGGCGTGGCCATCACCGAAGGCGCATTGTACCCCGCCCTGCACAAACTGGAAGCCGAGGGCCTGCTCACCACCGAAACCGAGGTAGTGGAGGGCCGGGCCAGAAAATACTACGCCCTCACCAAAACCGGCCAAACCGAAGCCATTAACCGCGTCGATGAATTGGTGGCCTTCATGCAGCACCTGCAAACCATTCTTGCCCCCGCACCTCCCTCGCCAAAACCCGCTTTCTGACCATGCTGACTCCCGCCCAACTCCAGCGCATAAACAAGCATCTGCGCACCGATAACTGGCTGATAAACAACGATCTGGTGGCCGAATTAACCGACCACTACGCCGATGCCCTCACCGCCAAACTGGCCGAAGGTATCTCTTTCGAGGTTGCTCTTCAGGACGTTCACCGCTCGTTTGGGGGGCGGAAAGGGTTGCTGGCAATGGAGGAAAATTACGTTCACACGAAAGCCCGTACCAATGGGCGCGTGTACCGAAAAGCCTTTGCCGGGGCGTTCCGGGGGGTGCGGCTTGGGCAAACAGGGTTGCTTTGGCTGGTGGTGTACGCCTTGCTCAGCACCCTGCCCATTGAACAGATTTCGGCGCACATCAACCGCGCCGTGGGTGGGCTAAACGCCGTGGCATTTTCTGGTCTGATGGTGGCCCTTTTGGCGGCGTATGTGTATGCCTGGGTACGTATGTACAGGGAACTGGCCAACGGCTCGTTCTCGCTCCACGGCTCTTCGGGGGCGGTTCAGGTGGTGTTGCAGTCGGTGGCAGTGGTGTGCTATCTGACGGTGTTCTTGCCCGTTCATCACCTGCTCACCACCTACCCGTTGCTGGCTTCGGTAGCCATTACCCTGTTTTGCGTACATGAGTGGGCCAGTATCCAGATGCTGAGCGTGTCCCTTCGCCGCAAACAACTGGCGTAGGTACGTTACTGAGCCGTTCGCAGTGCTTCGATTTCCGCTTCTGATAGGCCCGTCAATGTTGAGATAAGCGCGATAGCAAGCCCCTGCTGAATGGCTGCGCGGGCTATCTCGCGTCTATTTTCCGCTTTGCCTTCCGCTTTGCCTTCCGCTTTACCTTCCGCTTTACCTTCCGCTTTACCTTCGAGGTAACCTTCTTCGGTTGCGGTGTCGGTTACGTTTTTTAAATCGCGGTAGTGTTTCAGACTGTCCTGATACGCCCAGCGGTCGGTTTCGTTAAACTGCGCTAATTCTGCCACTTGAAAAAGTTTTGTAAAGATTCGTTCTTGCAATCGTGCGGGTATTTCCTCAAGCCGGGCCAGATTCTTGAGTACGTACAGCCACTTTTCATACCGCGTTTCCAACTCGTCAATCGACTTGCTGAACTTGGGCATTTCCAGATAAATGAACCTGAGCTTTGGGAAGAAAATCCGGTGCGTTTCGATA
>JAYUKZ010000136.1:0-1167 GCA_043763995.1 Fibrella sp. | reverse complement strand
TGCTGGCGGCGGGGTCGGCTTCGGCGGCGGCAATGGCCCCGAAAAAACCCGCCGCACCACCCCCAATAACGGCTATCTGACGCGAACTCATGCTCCGGTAACACCCCCCGCCCGGAATGGGTTCTGCCCATTTGGCGTACCTTTGGCCATGCGTTTTACACCAAAATTCAGTACCCCCCGCCCCATGGTTCGGCGGGGGTTCCGGCTGCGGGGCAACACCCTGATGCTCTTGTTCGGGTTTTTCATGGTGGGCCTTTTCCTCCACTACAAAGGCCGCACCGAGCCGGTGGTAGCCTTCTGGAACGATGTGCGCCAGTTGCTGGGCATTGGCCGGGGACAGCAGCAACGGGAGGGCACCAACCCCTACAAAGCCCCCGAACCTAACCGCCAGCCACGTACCCAGGGCCAAAACCCCGACAATAGCAGCGGCGGGTTCGACAGCGAGGCCAGCAGCGAAGACCCCAACCAAAGCAGCACCCCCGCCGACCAGCAACGCACCTCCGGCATACTGTTCGATTTTGAAAAACAGGTCGATTTTCTCTTGCCCCTGGGCCGAACCAGCAAAACCCTGGTGCGGCGCGATGGGTATGTTGTGCGCTACGATGCCGACCTGAAAAACCCCGTTTGGGTGGCCTACCCCCTGCTGGCCTACGAAACTACCGGCGATGCCGAACGCGACAATGAACGCTTTATGCCCGACCCCGCCGTGGGCCGGGGCACCGCCCTCCCCACCGACTACACCCGCTCTGGCTACGACCGGGGGCACCTGGCCCCCGCCGGCGATTTTAAATTTTCCCAGCAACTCACCCGCGAATCGTTCTACATGAGCAACGTCTCGCCGCAAGCACCGCAGTTTAACCGGGGCATCTGGAAGTCGTTGGAAGAGCAGGTACGTACCTGGGCGCGGCGCGACGGGGGGCTGTATGTCGTGACCGGCCCCGTGCTGACACTGGGCCTCCCCACCATTGGCCGCCAAAACGAGGTAGCCGTGCCCGAACAGTTCTACAAAGTGATTCTCTACTGCCGAAAAGGCGAAACGCCCGACATCCGTATGATTGGTTTTCTGCTGCCAAACGCCCCCAGCAACCAGCCGCTGGAGTCGTTTGTGGTGCCGGTCGATGCCATTGAAGCCCAGACGGGCCTGGATTTTTTCGACAAAATACCCGA
>JAYUKZ010000135.1:0-15269 GCA_043763995.1 Fibrella sp. | reverse complement strand
TTGAAGGTGACGAACACCACTGCCCGGTTGCCGGATACGTTGGCGGGGAGCACCCACATTTTCTTCACCCCGGCATCCGGTACGTTGTAGAGCGGGTTTCTGGCGGGTCGTTTGGCTGTTTTTCGGGCCGTGGCCCAGACCTTTTCGGCCAGGGACGGAGCAAAAAACTGGTCGGCCAGGCGGCGGTCGGGGGCTTTCAGGAAGGGGTTTTCGGTTTTGTCATGCTCGAAATACAGCATCCTCACCAGGCGGTCGGCGGCGTGGCGGGGGGCATCTAGCGCGGGTTTGCGGGTCAGGTCTGCGGCTACGGTATCGGTTTTCTGCGCCGTGGTGGTGGTGGCAGATTGTCTGGATTGGCAAGCCAGAAAGGGCAGGAGTAAGAGCAGGAGTAGGTAGCGCATGCGGTGTGTTGGGTGGGTTTGAGCAGTGCAAAACTGGCCACATGGGGGCGTAAATAGAAATATTTTTACATTTTTATGTAGGGTGAACAGATCTCAGATTGTCTACCCAGTACTAAACGCGCTGCTTAGTCCCAACGCTTGCTATGAATTCATTACGACCAGATCGTCGGCATTCGGGGCCTGTTGTGCTGGCCCCCACCCACGGCACAGACGTACCTGACCCCATTATGCTTGATGACGAGGCCCTGGCCCGGCAACTTTTTCAGACCGATGCCCGCCAGGGGTGTAGCTGGCTTTTTCGCCGGTATTACAGTCTCCTTTGTAGCCATGCCCTGCGGTTTGTGTATGCCAAAGAGGTGGCCGAAGACATTGTGGGCGAGGTATTTTGCACCCTCTGGACGGATAAACGCTACGAGCAGATCACCACTTCCTACCGGGCTTATTTGTTTACCGCCGTCAGAAACCGGTCGCTGAATTACCTCCGCTGGGAACTGAACCGCAGGCAGGACAGCGACGACGGGCTGACCGACACCGCCACGGCGGCCTTCGCCACCGAGGCCCAGACCCCCGCCGAGATGATTCAGTTCGACGAATTATACCAAAAAATAAACCAAACCATTGCCGAGATGCCGCCGCAATGCCGCCGCACATTTTTGCTCTCGCGTTTCGAGCAAAAATCCTACCGCGACATTGCCGGTGAACTGGGCATCAGCGTGAAGGCCGTGGAGGCCAACATTAGCCGAGCGTTGGGGCTGTTACGCAAAATGCTTCATGCCGAATTTATCGTTTTCTGGTTGCTGGGTGCGGGGCTGATGTAGGGTATTCCGTGCGCCGCTTGTCTTATGGTCAGCTTTCCAACCAATCACCGTCTCTGAACACTACAACTTTTTTATGAATGAGCCAGTCCTTATCGAACGAATGCTCAACGACCTGTTTGCCGGTCGGGCTACGCCACTGCAAAAAAAGGCGGTAGAAGCATGGCTTCGTGAACCGGGCCATGCCGAGCGGTATTTCCAGTATCTGGCCCGCTACGAAGCCACCCACGGCCAGTACGCGCCCGATCTGGACACGGCCCTGACTGATTATCAGTCGTTTATGGAGGGGCAAGCCTACCCGCGCAGACAAGGGCAGCCCCAGGTACGTTCCCTGTCGGTGTGGCGCAACACTCGCTGGATGTTGAGCGTGGCGGCATCGGTGCTGTTGGTGTTGGGCCTCGGCTACGCCACCCGTGGGCGGTGGGCCTACGAACAACACCGCACTCCCTACGGCCAAACGCGCCACCTGACCTTGCCCGATGGCTCGGAGGTGACGCTGAACGCCAACTCGGCGGTGCGGCTGGCCCGGTTTGGGTTCGGCAACACCGACCGGCACGTATGGCTCACGGGCGAAGCCTATTTCAGCATCCGCCATACGGTGAACGACCACGCGTTTACGGTGCACACCAACAACCTGGACGTGCGGGTGCTGGGTACGCGCTTCAACGTAAACACGCGGTCGGGACAAACGGAGGTGGTGCTTAATGAAGGCAAAGTAGAACTGATTAAGCCCCGCACCGGCCCGCCCACGGGGGTGAAACCTGTGCTGATGCGCCCCGGCGAAGCAGCTACCCTAGCCGAGGGCGACACGGCGTTCCGGCGGCGGGCCGTGCTTTTGCCCGAACACGTATCGGCCTACCGGCAAAACAGACTTGTTTTCGACGAAACGCCCCTGAGTCAGGTGGCCCAGTGTATTCAGGAGTATTACGGCATCCGGGTGGTGGTGAGCAACCGCGAATTGGCCCGGCGCGAACTGACCGGTACCCTGCCCAACAACGACCTGAGCCTGGTGCTGCGTACCCTTTCGCTCTCCTACAACCTCAGCGTAGACCGACAACCGAACCAGGTAGTACTCCGACCCCACTAACCCCATCACTACCATCCGGCACCCTTTCGCTGCCTATGTTTCGCCCTTTTTTATCCCAGCCTCTATGAACAGACAACTCCATCAACGCGTGTGCTACGGCCTGGTCGGATTGGCATTATGCCAGTATAATTCTGCCTTTTGCCAGGAAACGGCTTCCACCCGCCCCCGCCTCGAACGTGCCTCCACCGTCAGCCAACGCCCCCTGCGCGACGTGCTGACCGACCTGGAACGCAAACACAACGTTT
This sequence comes from Fibrella sp., assembly GCA_043763995.1. Taxonomy (GTDB): domain Bacteria; phylum Bacteroidota; class Bacteroidia; order Cytophagales; family Spirosomataceae; genus Fibrella. The sequence continues at coordinate 12,721 of JAYUKZ010000135.1, read as the reverse complement.
TTTTCACCTACGAAAGCAAACTGGTTCGTAATAAACTGGTGGCCAGCGATGTAGCCCTGACCAACGACCTGGGGCAAACGCTGCAACAGGTGCTGTGGCCCCTGAACCTGCGCTCAGAGCGGGTCTCGGAACGGTACTATTCCATCCTGCCCGACCTCAGCCGGGCGGGTCTGCCCCTGCCGCAACGGCTGGCCACGAGTGTAGTAGGCGGCTTTCGCCCTGCGCCCCTGCCCGACCGTGACCCTACGCTGGTGGCCAGCTCAGCCAGCGCGGCAAGAGTAGTGCAGACCATTGCCGGTACTATTCTGGACGAAACTGGCGGGCCGCTGGTGGGCGTGAGCGTAGTAGAGCGCGGCACCAGCAATGGCACCACCACCAACGCACAAGGTCGGTACTCGCTCAGCGTGGCCGGGCCGGAGGCGGTGCTGGTGTTCAGCTTCATTGGGTACGTTCGGCAGGAGCAGGCCGTGGGCACCCGTGCGCAACTCGACCTGACGATGGCCCCCGACACCAAAGCCCTGAGCGAGGTGGTGGTGGTGGGCTACGGCACCCAACGCAAAGCCAGCGTGACCGGTGCCGTTGACCAGGTAGGCCAACAAGCCCTGGCCGGTCGCCCCGTGATTAATATGTCGCAGGCCCTTCAGGGTGTATCGCCCAATTTGGTGGTGCAGCAGGCTTCCGGCGAACCGGGTGCCCCGCTCAACATCAACATCCGGGGTATCAGCACGCTGGGCAATAACAGCCCGCTGGTCATTGTTGACGGTATTCCCGGCTCGTTGGATGTGCTGAACCCGTCGGATATCGAGACGATTTCGGTCCTGAAAGATGCCGGGTCGGCGGCTATTTACGGGTCAAGGTCGGCCAACGGGGTGATTTTGATTACGACCAAAAAAGGCTCGAAAACCGGGCGCACCACCGTGACCTACAACGGCACGTTTGGCGCACAAACGCCCACGCTGCTCCGTCAGCCGGTAGAAGCCTGGGAGTATGCCATGTTCAAGAACGAAGCGTTGGTAAATTCGGGCTTGCCCGCGCAGTTCACGCCGGGGCAAATTGCGCAGTTCAAAGAGCGGGGGTCATCGCCGTTCTACCTGACCGAGATTTTGAAAAACCAGGCCCCCCAGCAGAACCACAACCTGAGTGTGTCGGGTGGAAATGCGCAGACCACCTACCATTTTTCGTTGGGCTACCTCAACCAGGCCAACCTGCTGAAAGGCCCCGATTTTGGTCTGAAACGCTACAATTACCGCATGAACCTGACCCACCAAGCGGGTAAGGTCAAGTTTACGGGTATACTCGCCTACGCCCGTAACGAAATCAAGGAACACGCTTACAGCACCGATATTTTGGTGACGGATGCCGCCCGGATGCCGCGCACCTTCCCCATCACCGATTCGTTGGGCAGGTACGTCCTCTCGCCCATTTTGTCGGAGAGCAACCCGTTGGGGCGGCTGGAGCAGGGCGGTTTTCGCAAGTATGACAATGACAACGTGTACGGCAATATTTCTGCCGAATGGGAAGTGTTTGCCGGGCTGAAACTGCGGGGCGTATTTGGCGGCGAAATCAACGCCAACCATCAGTACGAGTTTCGTCGGGCCATCAACTACCTGCCCTACGTGGGCGGCACCGACAACGTAGCCACGGTGAAAGACGAAAACTATAAGTCGCTCTTTACCAACCTCCAATTCATTGCCGACTACACCAAAAGTTTCGGCAGCAGCAATGTGTCGGCCTTGTTGGGTTTCTCCAACGAAGGGTTCACGGCGCAGGGTAACGGTCTGTTCAAACGCGACGTGGACAATGATTTGGGCACCGACATTACCAAAACCATCCTCCAACCGGGTTCCTACAACTCCAACCTGCGCACGAGCCAAAACGCACTGAGCAGCGTGTTCGGTCGGGTCAACTACACCTTTGCCGACAAGTACATTGCCGAAGTGAACTTTCGGTACGACGGCTCCTCGCGTTTTGCCAAAGCCAACCGGTGGGGCTTTTTCCCCTCGGCGGCTTTGGCCTGGCGCATCACCGAAGAGGATTTTGCCAAAGGCTTCCGGGATACATTCGGCGACTGGAAACTGCGGACTTCCTACGGCGTGCTGGGCAACCAAAACGTGGGCGATTTCCAGTTCCAAAGTACCTATTCGACCCTTTCCAACGCATATGCCTTCAACAACGCGGGTGTGGCGGGCACGGGTCTGGTGCTGGCCAACCCCAACATCACCTGGGAGCGGGCACAAACGTTCAACCTCGGCCTCGACGCGTCGGTGTGGCGCAACAAAGTCACGTTCTCGCTCGACTATTTCAATAAGTTGACGAAAGATATTCTGATAAACCCCTCGGTGCCGGGCCTTTACGGCGGTGCCGTGGCCGATTTCAACGCCGCTCAGGTACGTAACGAAGGCTGGGAACTCTCGGCCACCATGCGCCACACCACCGGGCAGGCCCGCCACAACCTGACGCTGAACCTGGCCGACAGCCGCAACAACGTGGTATCGGTTGAGGGGAAGACCAACATCAGCTATTTTGGTGAATTGGGTATTATTCTGCGCGAAGGCTTGCCCGTAGGTTCGTATTACGGCTACCAGAGCAATGGCTATTTCCAGAACCTGGAGCAGTTAAGTGCCGGGCCGCGCCCCACCTTCATTGCCCCCGGTGACCTGCGCCCCGGCGATGTCAGGTACGTAGATCAGAACGGCGACAAGCTCATCGATGAGGCCGACCGGGTGGTTTTGGGCAACCCCTTTCCGCGTTACACCTTTGGGGCTACCTACAACGTGACCTGGAAGGGTTTCGACCTGAACGTGTTTGTGCAGGGTGTGGGGCAACGGTCGTTGTTTTTGCGGGGCGAAGTGGTGGAAGCCTTCCACGGCCCCTACCAGGATGCCATCTTCAAACACCAAAGCGACTACTGGACTCCCACCAACCCCAACGCCGCTTACCCCCGCCTCACCCTCGGCGGCGCGTCGCGCAACAACTGGGGCGTGGGTTCCGACCGGTTTTTGCAGGATGCCGCCTACGCCCGGCTAAAGAACCTGCAAGTGGGCTACACCCTGCCAGGTACGTTGACAAACCGCCTGGGAATAAGCCGGTTGCGGGTCTACTACACGGGACAAAACCTGGTAACACTCACCCGCATGAAGGTGGGTATCGACCCCGAAGCGACCGAGTTTAACAACAGCCTTCGCTTCTCGAACGGTTTCGTGAACTCTGGCCGCGTGTACCCCAACCCGCAGTTTCACGGCATGGGCCTCGACATAACGTTTTAATCCCTAAACCACCCGTGTCCGGGTAAAACGGGCCACTAACATGAACAAAACCTATAAATACATTCCCCTGCTGGCGGCGGCAATCTGGGCGGGCGGGTGCAAAGACCTCGACCTGGCCCCCACTGACCGGTTTACCGAAGCCACCTACTGGACATCGGCAGACCGCGCCCTGAACGTGCTCAACTCGGCCTACGCCGGGATGTACACCGCCGATTTCTTCTTCTCGAACGATGCCCTTTCCGATAACGCCTATAATCAACTGGGCGATTTTAAAGGAGCCAATTCCATTGCGCGGGGGGCCTATGACCCCGCGTTGGGCCGCATTAGCGAGGAGTGGAATTTTCATTACGCGGGCATTAAAACCTGCCATGTACTGCTGGAAAACATTGACCGGGTGCCTAACATCGATGCCACGCTGAAAGCCCGGATTTTGGCCGAAACGCGCTTTTTGCGGGCGTTTCACTATTTCCAGTTGATGACCTGGTACGGCGATGTGCCCTTATTTACCAAAGATGTCAGCATCGACGAATCCCGGACACTGGCCCGCTCGCCCCGTGCCGACGTGCTGACGTTTGTGCTGGCCGAACTGGATGCGGCGGCAGGTACGTTGCCCACCAACACGCAGTATGCCGCCGCCGACCGGGGGCGCATCACGAAGGGAGCCGCCCTGGCCCTGAAAGCGCGGGTGTTGCTCTACGAAAGCCGGTGGGCCGAGGTAGCCACTACCTGCGAACAACTCATCGACAACACTGCCAACGGCACCTACGGGCTGTTTCCCAGCTACGAAGGGCTATTTCTACCGCAGGGCGAAGGCAGTCAGGAGAGCATCCTGAGCCTGAATTTTGCGCCTGAACTACGTACCCACAGCAATTTTCGGGATTTTGTGCCGCTCAGCATCGGCGATAGGGTGAACAACCTTGCCCCCACGCAGGAACTGGTCGATAACTACCTGACCATCAGCGGAAGGGGTATTGCCGAAGCTGGGTCGGGCTATGTAGCTACCACGCCCTACGCCAACCGCGACCCGCGCCTGACGGCCACCATCGTGTATGACGGCTACCTGTGGCGCAAAGGCGATGGCAGCACGAGTACGATCTTCATCAAGCCTGGCTCGACTCCGGCCAACACCGATGCCCGGAACGAGTTCGGCAAGCAAAACGCTTCGACAACAGGCTATTACGTGCGGAAATATTACGACCCCACGGCCAACGCTTCGTTCCAGTCGGGGCTTGACCTGATGCTGATTCGCTACGCCGACGTGCTGCTGATGTATGCCGAAGCCAAAAACGAGCAGGGCCAATTCACCGCCGCCATCTGGGACAAAACCATCGGGGCGTTGCGCCGCCGGGCCGGGTTTACGGTGGCCACCGCACTGTCTTTTCCAACGGGCGGCACGCAGGCCACCCTGCGCGAGGTGGTGCGGCAGGAACGCCGGTCCGAACTGGCCATGGAAGGCTTGCGGGTGTTCGACATTCGGCGGTGGCGCACGGCGGAAACGGTGCTGAACGGCTTCGCCCGTGGGGCTAAATTTGGCGACCCCACCGTTGACAATGGCTTCGCCCGCGTGGACCGCCGCACCTTCGACAAAGACAAACACTACCTCTGGCCCATTCCGCAACTGGAACGTGACCTAAACAAAAGCCTTTCCCAGAACCCTAAATGGGCCAACTAAAGCAGTTCTTACCACAAATGTTAAAACTACAAAAACTGAACATGAAACGCATTCTCACCCTTTTGGTTAGCGTGGCGGGCCTGACGGGCCTGCTCACGCAGTGCAAAGATCCCGGTCGGGACATCAACACTAACATCAGCGACGTGTCGTCGTTTTTTGCGCCCAACGATAACCTGAACGTGAAACTCCTGCCCGCCACGGCGGCGGCTGTTACGTTCGAATGGGATCAGGCGCGGGCCGAAGACGGGACGCTGGTGCTGTACGAAGTGGTTTTCGATAAAGAATCGGGCAATTTTTCGGCTCCGATTTTCAAGGTAACGTCCGACCAAAACGGGGTGATGAACAAGGCCACGGTGGCCCACCGCGACCTGAACAAGATTGCGGCCCTGGCCGGAATCGGCTCGTTGGGGCAGGGTAAGCTGAAGTGGACGGTGCAGGCTTCGCGCGGCATCAACGTGAAACAGGCCAGCCAAAGCCGCATCCTGAACGTGGAACGCCCCGCCGGTTTTGCCGAGATTCCGGCAGAGGTTTTCCTGACCGGCGATGCCACCGAAGCGGGTGCCGACGTGACCAAAGCCATCAAGATGAGGGCCGTTCGTCCGGGCGAATTTGAGCTGTACACTTCCCTCAAGGCAGGTACGTATCGGTTCGTGGATCGGGTGTCGGGCACGGCTAAGACGTTCACGATCAACGGGGTAAACATTGGCGAAAGCGGCCAATCCACTGTGGCGGGTGCTACCAAAACCTACCGCATCAACCTCGATTTTAATAATGCCGCCGCCCGGTTGACCGAGATCAAATCGATGGGGCTGTGGATCTCTGCCGACAACGCCGTGAAAACTAATCTGACCTATGCCGGTGCCGGTGTCTGGACGCTGAACAACTTTAAAATCGAGTTTGCCCAGCAGTCGTGGGGCCGCGATGAGCGGTACAAGTTCCGCCTTGCTACCGTTGGGGCCGACGGAAAAGATGCCTCTGAGTGGTTTGGCAGCAGCAACGCCGACAACTCCCGCGCCGATGCCAACAGCCCGGCCAGTTACTTCTTCATGCTGCCTATCGGCGAAAGTCAGTGGGATTACACCTACAAATTCAACGGTGTCCTGGACAATAAAAACGCTGATATTGTGGTGTCGCTGGCTCCTGCCGGTACGTATTTTCACCGCATCACGGCGAAATAAGGTTACTTCATAGGTTCTGCATACACACTAAACGCCCGGCCCCGAATCGGGCGTTTAGTGTATTCGGTCTTTCAATGCGAGAAAACGTAAGATGAACATACTCAACAAATTAACTGGTTGGCTGGTGGTGCTGGCTCTTCTTTCCTGCAAAGACAGCAGCATTGGGCAGGGGGCGGGGCCAGCTACCAAGCCCGTTGTTTTTAACTGGACGGCCATTGCCGATAGCAGCACCACGGCTCTGAATGCGCAGTTTTTCAACGAACGGGGGCGGTACTACAACGCCAACAATGTGGGCAACGCCGACTTCGGTTATTGGCCGCAAGCCCACGCGCTCGACGTGCTGGTAGATGCCTATGTCCGTACCAAAGACGCTCGTTATCTGGCCTACATGAACGACTGGTTTGTGGGGGTGCCCATCAAAAATGGCAACACGTTTTTGAATGTCTTTTACGATGATATGCTCTGGAATGCGCTGGCCATGCTGCGGGCCTACGATGCCACGAAGGACCAGAAATGGCTGGATGCCACGCAACGGCTTTGGGACGACATTCGGCCCGGCTGGAGCGACGTGATGGGCGGCGGCATTGCCTGGCAAAAAAACCAGCGGTATTACAAAAACACGCCCGCCAACGCCCCCGCCGTGATTCTGGCCGCCCGCCTCTACCAACGTCTCAACCGCCAAACTGACCTGGATTGGGCCAAAAAAATCTACGACTGGCAAAAACTGACCCTGGTAAACACCGCCAATGGTTTTGTTTATGACGGCATAAACCGGCAAAACGACGGCAAAATTGACCTCACCTGGGCCTTCACCTACAACCAGGGCGTAATGATTGGCGCGGGGCTGGAACTGTTCCGCGCCACCAAAACCGATACGTACCTGGCCGATGCCATCAAGACCGCCAACAACGCCCTCACCGACCCAACCCTCACCGCCGGGGGCCTGATGCGCGAGGAGGGAGGAGACGATGCGGGACTCTTCAAAGGAATCTTGGTGCGCTACCTCACGCTCCTCGCCACCGACCCCGCCGTACCCGCCGATGCCCGCACCCGGTACGTTAACTTTCTGACATTCAACGCCGAAACGCTTTGGCGCACTGGCACCGCCAAGCCCCGTGTTGTCTTCGGCACAAACTGGGCCAACCGCCCTGCCAACGCCCAAACCCAACTCACCGCCCAGCTAAGCGGGGCTATGCTGATGGAAGCCATGACACGTTTGTAACATTGTAACGCCAGGCTCCAGCCGGGCAGCGATTTGTGTGCAGTACCGGAATGAGGTATAGCGCATAGCTATAATTCTGTTGTTTGATTTGCTTGACACTGCCCGGCTGGAGCCAGGCGTTACTGAAAACTACTGCCCGGCTGGAGCCGGGCGTTACTATGCTCCGCCGAACCTTCCTCCAAAACTCTGCCCTGACTGCCGCCGCCGTGGCTACCGGGCCAATCTCACTGGCCAAAAACGCCACCGATTATCCCGCCGTGCGGGTTGCGCCGGAAAATCGAAACTTCCGGTCGGAGGCCGTGGAGCAGACTATTGCCGCCGTGAAAAAAGGGATTAATAATCCCGAAATGGCGTGGCTGTTTGAGAATTGTTTCCCGAATACGCTCGACACCACCGTAACCCATTCAACCATGGATGGAAAGCCCGATACGTATGTGATTACGGGCGACATTGACGCGATGTGGCTCCGCGATTCTACGGCGCAGGTGTGGCCCTATTTACCCCTGATGAAGCAGGATAAACCCCTTCAGCAGCTTGTGGCGGGGGTTATTGCCCGGCAGGTACGTTGCATCCGGTTCGACCCCTACGCCAACGCTTTCTATAACGACACGACCAAAACCGGCGAATGGAAAGACGATGGTACCGACATGAAACCCGGCCTCCACGAGCGCAAATGGGAGATCGACAGCCTGTGCTACCCCATCCGGCTGGCGTATTTTTATTGGAAACAAACCAACGATATTACGCCTTTCGATGCCAATTGGCAGGAGGCCATGCGCCTGGTGGTGCAGACCTTCCGCGAGCAGCAACGCAAGACCGGCAAAGGCCCCTATAAGTTTGAGCGGCGCACCAGTTGGGCCACCGATGGCGTACCCCTGGGCGGATATGGCTACCCCGCCAAACCCAACGGCCTGATCTGCTCCATGTTCCGCCCCTCCGACGATGCCACGATCTACCCGTACTTAATTCCGTCGAACTTCTTCGCTGTCACGTCGTTGCGGCAACTGGCCGAGTTGCTTACCGCTACGAAAGCCAACGCCGCCCTGGCCACTCAAGCGCGGAACATAGCCACCGAGGTTGAAACGGCCCTGCGGCAACACGCTACCACCACGCACCCCAAATTCGGGAAGGTGTATGCGTATGAAGTCAACGGTTATGGGTCGTACAACCTCATGGACGATGCCAACGTACCCAGCCTGTTGGCCATGCCGTATCTGGGGGCTATTCCGGCGACTGACCCTGTGTATCAGAACACCCGAAAAATGCTCCTGAGCACTGAAAATCCGTTTTTCTTCAAAGGCAAAGCGGGCGAAGGCATCGGCGGGCCGCACGTGGGCATAGATATGATTTGGCCACTGAGCATCATTATCCGGGGGCTGACCAGCACCAACGAGACCGAGATCAGGCTCTGTTTGCAAATGCTTCAGAAAGCAAACGCCGGTACGGGTTTCATGCACGAAGCGTTTCATAAAGACGATGTAAACCGGTTTACCCGCAAGTGGTTTGCCTGGGCCAACACCATTTTTGGTGAGTTTATCCTGAAGACTTTCAACGAACGGCGGGGGTTATTGTCGTGAAGAGTTTCACCGCAAAGGCGCAAAGGAAGCGGTCCGACGGGTCGGCGCAAAGAGCGCAAAGAAAAAGGGCGAAAATACTTTGCGGCCTTTGCGTTTTCCTTTGCGTCTTTGCGGTGAATTGCACTCATCCTGCATCGTATTTCCTCGAACACCCACTGCCCTTCCAAAACGCTGTTCACGACTCCGATTCGTTGAATATCCTGACCTACCCGTACTTCTACAACGGCGGCGGCGTGGCGGCGGGCGACTTTGACAACGACGGGCTGATGGACCTGTTCTTTACCGCTAATCGGCCGGGCCACGATGGGCGGGGGGGCAACCGGCTTTATTGGAATCGCGGACAGTTTCGGTTTGAGGATGGCACGGCGAAGGCGGGCGTGGCGGGCCGCTCAGACTGGAACACCGGCGTGACCCTGACCGACGTAAACGCCGATGGCTGGCTGGATATTTACGTTTGCGGGGTGAACATTCCAGGGCTGCTTAACTCGCGCAACGAGTTGTGGGTAAACCAAAAAAATGGACATTTTCTTGAACGGGCGGCCCAGTATGGGCTTGATTTTCAAGGGCATTCCACCCAGGCGGTGTTTTTCGATTATGACCGCGATAACGACCTCGACTGCTTTCTGCTCAACCACTCGGCCACCCTGCGCGACGACTACCGCCCCGCCCAGGATCGCCTCGGCGTAGACGCTGAATCGGGCGACCGGCTGTATGAAAACCGGCGTTGCAGGTACGTTGATGTGTCGGCAACGGCGGGGATTTTCCGGTCGGGGTTGGCTTATGGGCTGGGCGTGGCCGTGGGCGACCTCAACAACGACGGTTGGCCGGATATTTACGTGGCCAACGACTTCCGCGAACACGACTATACGTACCTGAACCGGGGCGATTCCGTGCGCAATGCGGCCCGCGCCGGTGGCCCATTCGGCGAGCCGCGTTTCCGCGAAGCGGGGCAAACGCTTTTTGCCCACCACAGCCGTTTTTCGATGGGCTGCGACCTGGCCGATTACACTAACGATGGCCGCGCCGACCTCATCGTGGCCGATATGCTTCCTACCGACGAACGTGCCCTGAAAGCCTCGGCGGGCGACGATGAGGCCGACGTGTATGCTTACAAACAGGGTTTCGGGTTCCACTACCAGGTGTCGCGTAACACGCTGCAAACCAATCTGGGCAACGATCCGGCTGGCCAACCCCTGCCCTTCAGCGACCGGGCGTTGCAGTGGGGCGTGGCGGCAACGGACTGGAGTTGGTCGCCGTTGCTGGCCGATTTTGACAACGACGGGCGCAAAGACCTTTTCATCGCCAACGGCATTCAACGCCGCACCAACGACCTCGATTTTACCCGATTCGTGCATGAACCGGAGGGGGGCGCGCAGTATGCACAACGCAAAAACCTGCCGAAGCTGATTGAGCAAATGCCCCCCGGTAACGTACCTGACGGCTTTTTTCTGAACAAAGCCGACCATTTTGCCGATGCCGGTGCCGCCGCCGGGTTCACCCGCCCAACCCTCAGCAACGGTGCCACCTACGCCGATTTGGACAACGACGGCGATCTGGATTTGGTCGTCAACCGAGTCAACGAACCTGCCGCCGTGTACGAAAACCGGTTCCCGCCGCAACCCAGCCTGACGCTTGAGTTGCAGGGGCCACCGGGCAACCCCTTCGGCATCGGTACGCGGGTAGAGGTGTGGGCGGGGCAGGAGCACCAAACCGTGGAGCGGATATTTACGCGGGGCTTTCAGAGTGCTACCGCCGCGCTTTGGCATGTGGGGTTGGGAGCAGCCGGGCGGGTCGATAGTGTGCAGGTACGTTGGCCCGATGGCCGTTGGCAGTTGTTGCATGGCCTGAAGGCCGGGCGGGTGCGAGTGGTGTATGGTACCGGTAGCACCGAAACGGTCCGCCGCGCGGCTCCAGCTTCGGTAGTGCAAAGCCGTTCAAGTTCGTTTACTACCGAAGCCACCGCGCCGGTGCTACCCTGGACGCACCGCGAAAACGTGTATAACGATTTCGCGGTGAACCCGTTTATTCCGCACAAACTTTCCACGCAGGGGCCAAAAGCGGCCGTAGGCGATGTGAACGCCGACGGGCTGGACGACCTCTACCTGTGCGGCGCGGCGGGGCAACCCGGTACGCTGCTGATTCAGACAAAAACCGGCCAATTCGTGCCTGCTAACGTACCGGCGTTTGGGCCAGATGCCGCATACGAGGACGTAGACGCACTTTTCTTCGATGTCGATGATGACCGCGACCTGGATCTGTACGTGGCTAGCGGTGGGAATGAGCATTTCGGTACTGACCCGCTGCTGCACGACCGGCTGTATATCAACAACGGGCGTGGCGCGTTTGCCCGGTCGGCGGGGCTACCGGCACTGCCCGAAAACAAAAGCTGCGTCCGCGCCGCCGATGTTGACCGCGACGGCGATCTGGATTTGTTTGTGGGCGGGCGGGCCAACGCCCGGTTCTACGGGGCCACGCCCACCTCGGTGCTGCTGCGCAACAACGGCACAGGTACGTTCACGGCAGAGGCGATGCCCATTGGCCTGGTCACGGATGCCTGCTTTGCCGACCCCGACCGCAACGGCTGGCCCGACCTGCTGGTGGTGGGCGAATGGATGGCTCCGACGCTGTTTTTGAACCAAAAAGGCACCCTGCACCGCCAACCCGCCACTCTGCCCACCGGCCTCTGGACGTGCCTGGTGCCCCTGCCGAATGGTGATTTTGTGGCGGGAAACTGGGGCTTAAACAGCAAATTACACGCTTCCAAGACCCACCCCCTCCGCTACTACCTGGCCGACCCCGACCAAAACGGCGACCCCGATGGGGTGCTGGCTGTGGCCAAAAACGGCGTGTATTACCCGTTTTTGGGGAAAGACAAATTGGAGCAACGCTTGCCGTACCTCAAGAGAAAGCACCTCTACTACCGGCAAGCGGCGTTACCTATGGATGGTCTGTTTGGTAGCGGATTAAATGGGGCACGAATTCTGACCGCCGAAACGATGGCTTCAGGTACGTTGCATTGGGTTAAAAACGGGTATGTATTCACGCCCCTGCCCGCCGAAGCCCAAACCGGCCCGTTGCTCTGTGGGCTGGCCCTGCCGGGGAATAAGCTCCTGATTGGCAGTGGGTTCGGGGGTGTGCAACCCTACGAAGGGGCGTATGACGCGCTGCCACCCACCGTTTTTAACTTGGGAAAAAACCCATCAGTAGCCGGTCGGCTGGCTGTTGTTGGTGAGTGTCGGGCGTTCAAATGCCTGAATAAATCTCGGATTTTAGTTTTGCGCAACAACGCCCCGGCCCAAATTGTGGTTCTACCGCCATGATACCCTACGAAACCGCCGCCTGGCGCGAACTGGCGGCCTGGGCCGAGACCATGCGGCGGAAGCCTTCACTGACTAACCGGCTGGCCAAAGCCGTTCAGGTACGTATCAATCGGCTCATTCCTGATAAAGTCCACACGGCCATTACCACGGCCATCCGGCACATGACGCGGGCCGTGCTGACGGGGTCGGAATACACCGCGCCGGACGTAGTGCTCAATCAGCCGCTGGAGGCGCGGGAAGCAGCGGTACACACCCGCATTGCCTGGTACAAACGGGTTGGGGCGGCAGAGGGTGGCCTCACGGGTGCGGCGGGTTTCTTGCTCGGCCTGGCCGATTTTCCGTTGCTCCTGAGCTTGAAAATGAAGTTGTTATACGACATTGCCGCGCTCTATGGCCACAACACAACCGACTACCGCGAACGGCTGTACGTGCTGCATATTTTTCAGTTGGCGTTTTCGAGCCAGGTACGTCGGCAAACGCTTTTTG
>JAYUKZ010000134.1:0-1172 GCA_043763995.1 Fibrella sp. | reverse complement strand
TCGGCAGGTAACAGCTTGACAATCAACTCCAAAGACCGCGACGCACCGGCCACTGATTTCATCTCGACGTAGTGCCCCAGCAACATAATGTCGATCAGCGTAGCGAGTTCAAAGAAGAAATCCATCCCCCGGAGTAGGCCGACCGATACCACCACGCTATAGACGTAAGCCGTGGTGATGGCAACGGCAACCAGCGTCATCATGCCCAGCTTACGGGAACGCAGTTCGCCAACCATCCCCGTCAGAAACGGCCAGCCGCCGTAGCCGTAAATGACCGAAGCCAGCACCAGCACGACTACGTTTCGGTAGGGGAAGTCCAGTTGGATGCCCGTCAAATCCCGGAACATCATCGAGAGCGCGACGACCGGCACCGACAGGGCCAGACACACCCAGAACCGACGCAGAAAATCGGCAATCATCGCCCCGTGATCGTGGCCGCCGTGACTGCCCATCTTGGAATGATCCATTCCCGTGCTACCCTGATGCTTTTCCGGGCTATCGGGGCCGCTGTGACCGTCGTGGCCTACATGTTGTAGGGCTTGCTGTTCGGCGGGAGATTCCGGGGCGGGGCGTTGCGCCGGGTGATGATGTTGGTGTTCCATATTCACGTATTGAAAGCCTTTTTCTTGCTAAATACCAGCAGCGGCACGGTGGTCAGGAAAGAGTAGTCAACGGAATTGCCGGACCCAAACAAGCGGGCGAAAAAGCCTTCGTTGTGGGTGGTAAACATCACCAGCACCGACGGTTTTTGGGCCTTGATGACCGCTTCAATATCTTCCGTCAGGGAGTTTACCAGGTGGCGGGGTTTCAGGTGTACGGCCACAGGATAATCGGTCTGTTTCTGTACCGCCATGCTGATAATATCGGGGTCGGTCACGGGTTCTAAGGACGTACTGAAATGCAGCAGTTCGACGGTGGCAGACAAAGGCCAGGCAAAATCGACCACCTGCTTTAACTCGTCAAGCCGACTTAAATCACTGGCATACAGCACTGTACTCAATTTAGTGGCCCGGTACGTACCCGGCACGGCAATCACCGGCACCGACGACTGATTGATTAAATTGGAGGTGGTGGTGCCAAATAGCTTGTCATACGTACCTGCCCCGCGTGTGCTGATGCAGAGGTAATCGAAGTCGTGGTCAGCCGCATAATCCAGAATGGTGCTGTCGGGA
>JAYUKZ010000133.1:0-1172 GCA_043763995.1 Fibrella sp. | reverse complement strand
GCGACCCCGAACTGAACATTCTGCAAAGCGCGTACATGAACATTGCCACGGCGAAGGTCTCGACCTCGGCGCAGGAGGCCCGCGAGATGAACTACCTCCTGCCCTCGGCGCAGATTGTGCTGAACCGGAGCCGCCAGATTGCCGAAGCCAAGCAGGTAGCCATTGAACTGGCCGAAAACGGCTACACGCAACCCAAACCCCGCACCGACATTAGGGTACAGGGCAAGACGGGTATCGCTTTGTTTAAAGCGGGCATCACCGCCATGAAAATGGGCCGTTTCATCTCCGACCACGACCTGAAAATCGCCGATAAACTGGCCTACGTCATCTGCGGCGGCGACCTGAGTGCCCCCCAAAACGTGACCGAAAAATACCTCCTCGACCTGGAGCGCGAAGCCTTCCTCTCCCTCACGGGCGAGAAGAAAACCCTCGAACGCATTCAAAGCCTGTTGCAGGGCGGCAAGCCATTGCGGAACTAAGTGGGTTTAATCTGTCAAGTAACTTTCAAAAAATACTATCGATAGTATTTTTTGAAAGTTACTTGACAGATATTTATATTTGTAGCGTTACTAACACAAAAGCCCCCTGTCTGTTAAGGCAGAGGGCTTTCGGTAAGCGGTGACGGCTTACGAATGTCGATGGTAGGACATCAACATATCGAAAGCAGTCCGTACCAGCGTAGCGAGCGTGTTGAACGCAGGCTGGTACTTTTTGAGTTCGTTTAGAAATTGCTGTTCTAAACTTTGCTTGTTTGACTTAGCCATAATTATGGTTATGGTTTAGGTGAGACAGAATGACACGCTCTCCGCGCGTGACAACGGTTAAAAGGGCTGCTTCCAACAGCCCTTTTTCTATTTGCAAGATAGTAACTGTTTTCAGGCAATCGCCCTATATCAAATGAGTCACCGAGAGCAGTTGCTATACATATGGACTTTATTTCAGTACCTATGCACGACCCGTCTCACCCCGGCGAAATTTTGAAAAGGCTTTATCTAGACGGTGCTGACCTGAGCGTTACACGGGCGGCGAGTGCGTTGGGAATTAGCCGCAAAACGTTGTCGCAGATTATCAATGTATGGTGCGCCCCATATTTAGGACCACTTGTTAAGTTGGATAACGGGCTAAATTTAGACCCGTATGAAAGGCAAGACCAAGCGCAAGTTTACGGCCGA
>JAYUKZ010000132.1:0-4126 GCA_043763995.1 Fibrella sp. | reverse complement strand
AACCAGACTTGCTTTGTAGGTTGCCGTGCGCTCGGAGGAGGCTTGTTCGACCGAAAGCGGCGGCGGAAACAGCAGATCCGGGTTGGCATACCAGTGGGGCAGTTTCCCCCGCGCTTTTTGCCGCGCCTGAAGTTGCTGTACCAGTTCTTTTATTCGGGCGGGTAGGAACGCAACGGGTGGACGTAGCAATACCTGAACCGGGTCGGCTTCCAGGTACGTAGTGATAAAGGCTTTTTCCGGCTCGGAGAGGGGTTGCATAGGGCAAAGGTAGGGGCGGGGCGGTTCCGGGCGGTATGGGTTTTGGTGGGCAAAAAACCGGTAAATAAGTATAGAAGTAGACGTATCTATATCAATTGAGCAACAAAAATAGGATCAATCAACGATTCGATTGACCTTAAACCGTACATTTACTTTTTTCTAATCCGTTCCCCTCCATGCGTATCCGAACCCTCGACGAGTACGAGCTAGCCTACCAGAAAAGTGTTGCCGACCCCGAAGCGTTCTGGGCTGAAATTGCCCAGGAGTTTCAGTGGCGCAAACCCTGGACCAAAACTCTTCAGTGGAACTTCACCGAACCCAACATCAAGTGGTTCGTGGGGGGTAAACTTAACATCACCGAAAACTGCCTCGACCGCCACCTGCCCACCCGCGCCGAGCAGCCCGCCCTGATTTGGGAACCCAACGACCCCGCCGAACCGGGCGTGACATTGACCTACCGGATGTTGCACGACCAGGTGTGCCGAATGGCTAATGTGCTGAAAAAGAACGGCGTACAGAAAGGCGACCGCATTTGTATTTACCTGCCCATGGTGCCCGAACTGGCCATTGCCGTGCTGGCCTGCGCCCGCATCGGGGCGGTGCATTCGGTGGTCTTTGGCGGATTTTCGGCCCAAAGCATCGCCGACCGCATCAACGATGCCGCCTGTAAGCTGGTCATCACCGCCGACGGGGCCTACCGGGGCAACAAAGAAATTTCGCTGAAAAGCACCGTAGACGATGCCCTCATTGGCTGCCCCACCGTGGAGCGCGTCATTGTGATGACCCGCACCCGCACGCCGGTTTCGATGCTGAAAGGCCGCGACGTGTGGATGGAGCAGGAGTTAAAACACGTCACGTCTGAATGCCCCGCCACCGAGATGGATGCCGAAGACGTGCTGTTTATTCTCTACACCTCTGGCAGCACGGGCAAACCCAAAGGCGTGGTGCATACCTGCGGGGGCTACATGGTCTACGCCGCCTATTCGTTCCAAAATGTGTTTCAATACGACGCACCCCTGGGCGAACGCGCCCCCGTACATTTCTGCACGGCAGATATTGGCTGGATTACGGGCCACAGCTACATCGTGTATGGCCCGCTGGCTTGCGGGGCCACCACCTTGCTTTTCGAAGGCGTACCGACGTACCCGGATGCCGGGCGGCTGTGGGACGTGGTGGATAAATACGACGTAAACATCCTTTACACCGCCCCCACGGCCATCCGGTCGTTGATGGGCTTTGGCCTGGACCCGCTCAAGGGCAAAGACCTGAGCAGCCTTACGGTGCTGGGGTCGGTGGGCGAACCCATCAACGAGGAAGCCTGGCACTGGTACGATGACCACATCGGCAAAAACCGTTGCCCCATTGTGGACACCTGGTGGCAAACCGAAACGGGCGGCATCCTGATTTCGCCCCTGGCGGGCATCACCAAAACAAAACCCTCGTTTGCCACCCTGCCGTTGCCCGGTGTTCAGCCCATTTTGGTGGACGAGACCGGGAAGGAAATCGAGGGGAACGGTGTGAGCGGCAACCTGTGCCTGAAATTTCCCTGGCCGGGCATCCTGCGCACCACCTACGGCGACCACGAGCGGTGCCGCCAAACGTATTTTGCCACCTACCCAGGGCTGTATTTCACCGGCGACGGCTGTCTGCGCGACGAGAACGGCTACTACCGCATCACGGGCCGGGTAGACGACGTGCTGAACGTGTCGGGCCACCGCATTGGCACGGCAGAAGTCGAAAACGCCATCAATATGCACACGGGCGTGGTGGAAAGCGCGGTGGTGGGCTATCCCCACGACATCAAGGGGCAGGGCATCTACGCCTACGTCATCACCGACTCTATGCCCGTAGACCACGATGCCGACCTCACCCGCCGCGATATTCTGGCCACCGTCAGCCGGGTAATTGGCCCAATTGCCAAGCCCGATAAGGTTCAGTTTGTGACGGGCTTGCCCAAGACCCGTTCGGGCAAAATCATGCGGCGTATTCTGCGTAAAATTGCCGAAGGCGACACCGGCAACCTGGGCGATACCAGCACCCTGCTCGACCCTTCGGTGGTAGAGGAAATCAGAAAAGGCGCGGTTTAATCGTGCCGATGCGCCGCTAATGTACCAGACACGAACGCCTGGTACGTTGGCGGCGCGTTTTTTACCGGACGGTGCCGGTCCGGGCTGTATATTTGTTTTATGGAAGCAAGAAAAGAGTCCCTGGGGTTCGATTCCGTGGCCCTGGCCAAAGCCTTTGCCATTCAACGATTCGAAGCCAACGAACCCGGCGAACGGATGACTTCCTGGCTACAAGCGACCTGCGAACTGACCCCCGAAGAGACCAAACTGCTTCAGGATATCCATGCCAAAGCGCAGATCGAGGGGGACTATTGGAACGAAGAAGAGCTGAAAATCAACCTCATTGGCTTCTTGTTCTACCTCTCCCGAATTGAAGAGCCGAAACGGATTAAGGTATTCTACGAACGACGGATGTCGGCCAAAATAGACGGGTATAGCTTGGCCGTTATTGCCGACTGTCTGGTGGCCACACCGCTGTTCAACGCGCCCGGCTATCCGTACTTTTTCTTACAGGAATATAAGAAAAGCCGGGGCGACAAAGTAGACCCGGAGGCTCAGATGCTCACCGCAATGCTGATTGCGCAAGCCCAAAACGACGACGACCGGCCCGTTTACGGTAGTTACGTGCTGGGTACCAATCTCTATTTCACGCTTTTACACGGAAAACAGTATTTTCACAGCCGAAAGTACGATTTGCTGCGACTGGACGATCTGAAACAGTTTGTGTGTAGTATTCGGAAGTTAAAAGAATTTATCATCGCCTAATCCAGTTGCCATGATCGCTGATGCTCCAGAAATAGACGCTGAGCTGGCCGATGTGCCCGCCAATCCCTACGGCGTAGCCCGGTATGCGGGCCTTCAGATGACCAAAGAAGCATTTCTCCGTTGGGAGTCGGACGATAACTATGTCTATGAGTTCGATAACGGCTTGCTTATCCCCACCGCTTCAATGCGTCAAAATGAGACTTACTTGTTGAAGCAACTCACCCGTCGGTTTAGTCAAACGGAGTACTACACAGAAGGCGGGGAGTTATTGGCTGAAGTAGACGTGTGGTTGACGGAATCGCAGTTACGCCGCCCTGACGTGGCGTATTATTCTGCCGAGCAACAACGCCAAATGGTTGAGGGGCAACGGGTTATTCCTTCGCTGGTGATCGAATTTGGGTCTTTGTCTGACATTGAAGCGGTAAGTATTCAAAAACGACACGAGTATTTCGATGCGGGCGTGGCGGTGGTTTGGTGGGTGTTTCCGGTTTATAAAGAAGTGGTGGTTTACACCTCGCCCCTCAACATGACGGGCCGCGCCGGTAGCGACGTGCTTTCTGCCGCCCCCGCCCTCCCTGATTTCCAGCTAACCGTGGCCGAGTTGTTTGGTTGAAGGCCTTATCTTTGACCCAAATCCTCAAGCCCATGCTACCCACCGAATCATTACCAGCCAGCTACGAAGTAATTTCTGCATCGGCAGGGGAGGAGGTAGCCGCGAAAAAGGCCAAAAAAGAAAAGAAGAAGCAGAAAAAGTCCAGCAAGGGCGTGGAAACTATGTTCCGCACCACATTGGCCAACCACCTGCGCCTGAGCGAGATGGCCGACAGCAAGGCTAACCTGATGATCTCCATCAACACAATCCTGATTTCTATTACCCTTACGGCCTTCATCAAGCCCGATGGGCGGGCCGATATGTTGCTGGTGCCTGAAATCATGCTCCTGTTCGTGAGTTTGGTCACGGTGGTGATCTCCATTTTTGCCACCAAACCGACCTTTTCGCTCAAGAAAAAAATGGCCCCTGACCCGGTCAATGACTC
>JAYUKZ010000131.1:0-15405 GCA_043763995.1 Fibrella sp. | reverse complement strand
TGGGGCTGGTGGGGTTCCCCAACGCGGGCAAGTCAACGTTGCTGTCGGTGCTGTCGGCGGCGCGGCCCGAAATTGCCGACTATCCCTTCACCACGCTGGTACCCAACCTGGGGGTGGTGGCCTACCGCGATTTCAAATCGTTCGTCCTTGCCGACATCCCCGGCATCATCGAAGGGGCCTCGCAGGGGAAGGGGCTTGGCCTACGTTTTTTGCGCCATATTGAGCGCAATTCGGTACTTCTCTTCCTCATTCCAGTCACAACGGAAGACATTGGGGCCGAATATGCCATCCTGACGGGCGAACTGGAGGCTTTCAACCCCGAACTAGCCGACAAAACCCGCGTGCTGGCCATCACCAAAACAGACCTTGCCGATCCCGAACTACTGGCCCGTATACGAACAGAATTACCCATTGGCATACCAACGGTGTTTATTTCATCGGTGCAACAGCAGGGCCTGACCGAATTGAAGGACCTGCTCTGGAAAACGTTGACCACCCCGGTTGAGGCGGTGTAAAATCAAGTTAGTAGAAACCCCGTATTTGCCTTCAACGGCAGTACATACTTTAAGGCGTGTTCGGTTGGTGCCCGCTGGCCTCGCCGACTTTTTTTAGCTTATGAAACACATTACCTTCTGGTTTAGCCTGTTGCTATGCCTGACTTCTGCACTGAACGGATTTGCCCAGTTGCAGGTGTCCTTTCCCGTTAGCCGGGCCGTTTTTCAACGAAACCTGAGCAACAACGCGGCCATCAGCATCACCGGTACGTATGCCACCACCATCACGCACATTGAAGCGCGGGTGGTGGCCCGCAACGGGCAGGGAGTCAGTACCAACTGGCAAACCATTGTGGCCAGCCCGCAGGGAGGGGTTTTCAACGGCCCGCTTACAGTGCAGGGCGGGTGGTACGACCTGTCGGTACGGCTCATGCGCGGTACGCAGGAAGTAACCGCCGTTACGGTAGAGCGGGTGGGCGTGGGCGAAGTGTTTGTCATTGCCGGGCAATCGAACGCGCAGGGGGTACGCCGCGACGGCGAATCGGCGCAGGACGACCGGGTAAGTAGCGTAAACTACCAGTATGATCCCGGCATGTTCCCGGCAGATGCCCCTTTTCCGGAGTTTACCCACCTGGATGGCCCCAATTCCATTGCCCCACGGGGCGTTGGTTCCTGGTGCTGGGGGCCGCTGGGCGACCTGCTCACGGCCCGGTTGGGGGTGCCGGTGCTGTTTTTCAACGCCGCCTTCACCGGTACGTCGGTCAGAAACTGGGCCGAAACCGCTGTTGGTGAGCAGTCTGTGAGCGACTACATTCCTGCTTTTTACGAACGAAAACACCCGTACTTTCCCCTCCGGCTAGCTCTGCAAAACTACACGCATATGTTGGGGGTACGCGCTGTGCTTTGGCATCAGGGCGAGACCGACAACGACAAAGGCACTACCACTGCCCAATACATCGACCGACTGCAAACGGTGATTCGGCAGAGTCGGACAGATTATGGCAAAAATGTACCCTGGATGGTGGCCAGAGCCTCTTATATGGACCCTTTCTTGTCGAGCAGCCGCATTACCGACGCGCAAAACCAGGTTATTGCCAGCGGCCCGAATGTGTTTGCCGGGCCAAACACCGATGGCATTCAGGTACCCCGGTCGCGGGCACCGCTGTTCGATGGTATTCACTTCGATAACCCCGGTTTGCGGCAGGTGGCCGCCGCCTGGGATGCCAGCCTCAACGGGGCGTTTCTGAGCGCAGCGATACCTATCAGCCCCGCCCCTGCGCCGGTGGTGACAATAAACTGCCCCGGCAACAATGCCACCACCTATACCGTGAGCAACTACACACAAGTATTGTGGGATTCGGGCGAGACCGGCACCACTCTTACCCGGCCTGCAGGGGGGCCAGCCGCACGGGCCAAAGTGAAGGATGCTCTGGGCAACCTGCATTACACGCCCGTGCTTACTACGCCTTCGGCACCCACTATTCAGGCCAACGGCCCTACGCGCTTTTGCCAGAGTGCCCAGGTAGTGCTCAGTAGCAGCCAAGCCCAGGGAATTGTCTGGAACACCGGAGCCACCACTCAGAGCATCAGCGTAACCAGCACCGGAAACTTCTCGGCAACCCTGGCCGATTACCCCGGTTGCCCTATCGTTTCCAACACCATCCCCATTTCTATTACCCCCAACCCTGTGGCTCCTACCATTACCGTGGAAGGTTCGTTGACCTCCTGCGCGGGCGACAATACCACGCTGTTGGCCAGCCCTGCCACCACCTACCGCTGGAGCAACGGCGAACGTACCCAGCGCATCACCGTCAGCCAGTCGGGCAGTTATTCGCTCATTGTGGAAGATGGTAGTGGCTGCATCTCCCCCGGCTCACAGGCCATCACGGCGGTAGTGAACCCCCGCCCGGCTACGTTGAGCATTACACCCAATGGGCCAACTACTTTCTGCGCCGACCAGACGCTGACCCTGAACGCCAACGCCGCGCCCAACTATGAGTGGAGCAGCGGCCAGATATCTGCGGGCATTGTGGTGACGCAATCGGGCAACTACTCGGTACGCACCCGCAACGCATTCAACTGCCCGTCGTTTGCCTCCAACGTGGTGCCGGTCACGGTCAACCCCCTGCCCAACACACCCCTCGTCACCAGCGAACGCACCACAACCTTTTGCCAGGGCGAAAGCACCGTGCTCTCGGCAACTAATTCGGTGGGAGCCACCTATGCCTGGAGCAACGGCGTGCGTACTCCGCGCCTACCCGTGACCCAGTCAGGTACGTATTCGCTGACCGTAATTGACGACAAAGGGTGTTCTTCGGCCCCCTCGAACCAGATAAATGTGTTGGTAAACCCCGTGCCCGCGTTGCCCCAACTAACGGCCAGCGGACGCACTATTTTCTGCGCCAACGAATCGGTCACGCTCACGGCCAGCCCCGAAACGGCTTACCAGTGGAGCAACGGCCAGACTACCCGGAGCATTCTGGTAAACCAGTCGGGGCGGTATTCGGTGCGAACGCGCAATACATTCAACTGCGTTTCCGACGAATCGGGGCCAATAAACGTGACCGTAAACGCGCTGCCGGTTAAACCCACCATCGTAAACGAACGGCCTACTACCTTCTGCGCGGGTGACAATACCACGTTGTTGGCCAGCACGGCCCCGGCCTACAACTGGAGCAACGGCGCACAGTCGCAACGGGTGGTGGTCACGCAGGCGGGTACTTATTCGCTCACAGTGTCGGATCTGAACGGTTGCGTGTCGCCCGCTTCCGATGCCGTTACGGTGGTGGTGAACCCCCTGCCCGACACCCCCCGGCTCACAGCCAGCGGCAATACCACCTTCTGCGCCAACGAATCGGTCACGCTCACCTCCACCCCCGACCAAGTGTACCTCTGGAACACCGGCCAGATAACGCGGAGCATCGGCGTGGTGCAGTCAGGTACGTATTCGGTCCGAACCCGGAACCAGTTTTCGTGTCAGTCTGCCCAGTCCAACATCATCACGGTGCTGGTGAACCCCTTGCCACCTGCGCCGGTATTACGGGCATTAGGGTCGCTCACGTTTTGCGAAGGCGACCGGGTGGTGCTCCAGGTGACTGGCCCGGCACCGGTGCGAACCATCTGGTCAACCGGCGATTCGACCCAGACCCTCACCGTGCGGCAGGCAGGCAGCTACACCGCCCGGATTCGGGACGGCAACGGGTGTCTCTCGCCCGGAAGCCAGCCGTTGCTCACCACCACCCGCGCCCGCCCGGCAGCGCCGCAACTGGTGCAGGTAGGTACGTATGTGCTCGAAGCCAGCGGTGCCCCCTCCGGCGAACGGTATTACTGGCGGCGCGATGCCGATTCGCTGCAGGTGGCCACACCTCAGCTTCGGGTAAACCAGTCGGGCGTGTACAGTGTGCGCACAGCCATCACCTATAGCCCCACGCTGGTGTGTTTGTCGTTGCCTTCCGGTAGTTTCACCTACCAACTACCCAACACGAATCAGAACATCAGTGTGTATCCCAACCCCAGCCCCGACGGCAACTTCACCATCGAAAGCCTGGCCGACCTAGACAATGCCGTGGTGACGGTGTATACCCTGGCAGGGCAATGCGTGTTTCAGTCTACCCCCACGCTGGTGAACGGGCGGCGGCAACTACCCCTGTATATGCTCACACCGGGTCCGTATATTATCTCCATTCAAACAGGCAATCTCAAGGTGAGCAAACGCATTCAGGTCGGGTTGTACTAATAGTACACAGATGGCGTTAACTTTATGGTTCAATAGCTTGTCTCTGAACAGTACATCCATGCGCTGCATTCCTTACCTTTTGTTCATTTGCTTTACGTTTTCAAGTACTTTCGCCCAAACGCTCCCCACCGGTATCAAGATTACGTACCCGGAAACCAGAGCCGTTTTTCAGCGCGACAATGACAATACGAGCACGATCTATTTGTCTGGTACGTATTACCAACCTGTTGATAGCTTGCAGGTACGGCTGGTGGCCGAAGTGGCCGGGCAGGGCATAAACACCCGCTGGATGACCCTGCAAAAGAACGTGCAGGGTGGCGTTTTTCAGGGGTTGGTGCGGGGCACGGGCGGCTGGTACCGGCTGGAAGTGCAAGCATTCAAAGACGGGGTAGTGCTGGCCAGCGATGCCATCCGCAAGGTGGGTATCGGCGAGGTCTTCATCATCACGGGGCAGTCTAACGCCCAGGGCTTTCAGGATTTTGGAGCCGTTGGTGCGGCAGACGACCGGGTCAATTGCGTGAGTTATAATAACTCAATTGCCAACTCACTGGCCGACCCACCGGCCCCCGTTTTCGAGCAGTTGAGTGCAACCTCGGTAATCGGGATGCGGGGACAGAGTGCCTGGTGCTGGGGCCGCCTGGGCGATTTACTGGCCCAACAATACAACGTACCGGTGCTGTTTATTAATACGGCCTGGGCCGGTACCACCATTCGAAACTGGATCGAAAGCTTCGACGACAAAATCACCAAAAACATTTTTGCGCTGGGTACGTCTGCTGAAAATTTTCCCAGGGGTATGCCCTATGCCAACCTCCGCATTGCCCTGCGCTATTATTGCTCCTTGCAGGGGCTACGGGCCATTTTGTGGCACCAGGGCGAAACAGACAATATTCCGCTCAACCTGGAGCGGGAAGACTACCGGCGGCTACTCCAAAGCCTGATCGAGAAAACCCGGACCGACACCCAGCGGTACCCTGCGTGGGTGCTGGCGCGGGCCTCCAGGGCAAGCCGCCTGGACCCCACCTGCTTTGCCAACTGCCGGGGCGATCAGGCCTGTATTGACCGGTGCCCGCCGCAATTTGTCAACAGCGATAAGATTACCGGTGGCCAGACAGACATCATCAATACGTTTAGCAACAACGTCTACGCCGGGCCGTTTACCGACGTAATTCAGCCCACCCGCCCCGACGGCGTTCACTTCACCGGCGACGGGCTGATTCAACTGGCCAATGCCTGGTACCAGAGTATGAGTCCGGTGTTTTTTTCCAGTTCTATTCCGCTCCTGCCCACGGCCCAACCCATTGCCACCGTTGCCTGTGGCCCCGCCGACAACAGCGTGAACGTGACCCTGCCGCCCGGTTTTCAGAACTACACCTGGCGCACAGGGCAAACGGGCCGGTCACTCACCATTACCCAAGCGGGGCAGTACCAGGCCACGCTCAAAGACAATTCCGGGAACACCTACCTGTCGCCGCTGATTGACGTTCGCACGCCCATCCAGCCCCCTACCCCGGCCATTACGCTGGCGCAACAGGGCACGGCAGTGGCGGCGGCCCAACAGCAGGTCTGCGCCGATTCGGTGCGGTCGCTCTCTTCCACGGTTGGCCCTCAAAGCGTAGCCCTTTGGAGCAACGGCATCGCCCGGCCCGTGCTGAACGTGGGCACGGCAGGTACGTATAGCGTTCGGGCTGTGAACACCTATGGGTGCCGGTCGGGCAGTTCGGCGGGGGTATCGTTGGTGGTGCGGCCCCGGCTTACTGCGCCCGTCATCAGCAAGGTGGGTCTCTTCTCGCTCCAGGCAACGTTGCCCGCTTTCCCCAACAACGAGCAATTCGACTGGCGGCGGAACACAACGTTTCTGAACAACCAGAACGAGGCCGTGGCCAAAGCGGTGTTCTCAGGTACGTATTCGGCGCGGGCCAAAGCCACGTTCACCCTCTCCCTGACTGGCGTACCGATTCTGACCTGTTACTCGGCTTTTTCCAACGAAATACCCATCACTGCGCCCGACAATGCCGTAGGGGTCAGCGTGTACCCCAACCCCAGCAGCGGCGGGTTCATTGCCATAGAAACCATTGAAGACCTCCAGAACGTTGACCTCACGGTGCATACCCTGGCGGGGCAACTGGTCTACTCGGCCCTGGTGCCTTCGTTCAATGCCCGCAAGCTCATTAACGTCACAGGCCTCACGTCGGGGCAATACATTGTTCGGCTAAAAACCGCCACCACCAACATTGCCCGCCGGGTGGTTATTATCCAATAACGTGTTTTATCCCTACCTTGCGGTTTCTTTCAACCGTTCTTTCAACGTATGAACACCGCCACCTATTTCCCCTCCGACTACCTGCCCATTTTCATTCAGCTTGGGTTGGCCCTGGGGTTCATTATCCTGACCATGGTGGTCACGCACAGCATTGGCCCCAAGCGCAACAGCGTGGCCAAAGACGATCCGTTTGAGTGCGGCATTCCGGTGCAGGGCGATGCCCGCGCCCCCATCTCCATCAAATATTTTCTGATTGCTATTCTCTTCGTTTTATTCGACGTGGAAGTGATCTTTCTCTACCCCTGGGCTGTTAACTTTCTGAAGCTTGGCACCGCCGGGTTCATCCAGATGGTTCTGTTTATGGGGCTGCTGTTGGCCGGGTTCTACTACGTGATTCGGAAAGGCGTATTGAACTGGGAATAAGAAAGAATAGTCTGGTTGGCCGGTTCCCATTCGGGAAAAATAACCACCCCAACAAGCTGAAAAACAACTGTTTATGTCTTCATCCATTCAGATGGTCGAGGCCCCAGAAGGCCATACCGGCGAGGGCTTCTTCGCCACCTCGCTCGATAAAGTGGTGGGTATGGCCCGCGCCAATTCACTTTGGCCGTTGCCCTTTGCCACCTCCTGCTGCGGCATCGAGTTCATGGCCTCCATGGCCTCCCACTATGATTTTGCCCGGTTTGGCTCCGAGCGGCCCAGTTTTTCGCCCCGCCAGGCCGATCTGCTGATGGTGATGGGCACCATTGCCAAAAAGATGGCCCCCATTGTGAAACAGGTGTACCTGCAAATGGCTGAACCCCGCTGGGTGATTGCCATGGGTGCCTGCGCCAGCAGCGGCGGCATTTTTGATACCTACAGCGTGTTGCAGGGTATCGACCGTATCATCCCCGTGGATGTGTACATTCCCGGTTGCCCGCCCCGCCCCGAACAGGTGATTGACGGGCTGATGGCCGTGCAGGACATGGCCCGCAACGAATCAACCCGCCGCCGTAACACAGAGCAGTATCAACTTTTGTTGAATTCCTACGGCATCCAGTAACGGCTCAGGTACGTTCTCTGCCCACTCCACTACCCTTTACCATGCTTACTAACCAGGCCGTTGCCGAAGACCTGCTCCGCCAGTTTGGCCCTGCCGTTTCCGATTTTGACGAACCCTACGACCTGCTTACCCTCACGGCTACGCGGGAAGTTATTGTGCCGGTGTTGCAGTACCTGAAAGAGCACAAAACCTACAAGATCAGTTTCCTGACCGATATCACGGGCGTTCACTACCCCGACGAGCCGGGCCGCGAGTTTTGTGTGGTCTACCACGCCCACAGCCTGACCGAGAATTTCAGAATCCGGGTAAAGGTTTTTCTGGCCGAAGCCGACCTGCACATTCCCACCATGACCGTGCTCTATGCCTCGGCCAACTGGATGGAACGCGAAACGTATGATTTTTTTGGCATCCTCTTCGACGGGCACCCCAACCTGACCCGCATTTTGAACATGGACGAGATGGACTACTTCCCGATGCGCAAGCAATACCCCCTGGAAGACGGTACGCGGGAAGATAAAATTGATGCACTCTTTGGCCGATAAACACCGCCCCGCATATGACCACTGAAGATATTAGCCTGGATGCCGTGGGGAGCCGCAACACCCCGGCCACGCCCGAAGGGCCGTTTCAGTACGTTAATGAACTGACCACGCTGAATCTGGGACCAACGCACCCGGCCACGCACGGCATTTTTCAGAACATCCTGCAAATGGATGGCGAGAAAATCGTGTCCGGCGAACAAACAATTGGCTACATCCACCGGGCGTTCGAGAAAATTGCTGAACGCCGACCCTTCTACCAAATCACCACCCTTACCGACCGGATGAACTACTGTTCGTCGCCGATCAATAACCTGGGCTGGATGATGACCATGGAAAAGCTGCTGGGCGTGCAAACGCCCAAACGCGCCGATTACATCCGGGTCATTATGATGGAGTTGGCCCGCGTGTCGGACCACCTGATTTGCAACGGTATTTTGGGGGTCGATGCCGGGGCGTTTACGGGCTTTTTGTACTTGTTTGAAGAGCGCGAAAACATCTACGAAATCTATGAAGAGATGTGCGGTGCCCGCCTCACCACCAACATGGGCCGCATTGGCGGCATGGAACGCGACCTTTCGCCGGAGGCCATTCGGAAAATACGGCAGTTTCTGAAGAAATTCCCGCCCGTGATGCGCGAGTTTGAGAAGCTCTTCAACCGCAACCGCATTTTCATGGATCGGGTGGTCGACGTGGGGCCAATCACCGCCGAACGCGCCCTGAACTACGGCTTCACCGGCCCCAACCTCCGCGCCGCCGGGGTCGATTACGACGTGCGGGTGATGAACCCCTATTCGTCTTACGAAGATTTTGAGTTCGAGATTCCCGTGGGCGAAAGCGGCGACACGTATGACCGGTTTATGGTGCGCAACGAAGAAATCTGGCAAAGTCTGCGCATCATTGAGCAAGCCCTGGACAAACTACCCGACGGCCCCTATTACGCCGACGCGCCCGAATACTACCTGCCCCCCAAGCAGGAAGTGTACAAAAACATGGAGGCCCTGATTTATCACTTCAAGATTGTGATGGGCGAGATTGACGCGCCGGTGGGCGAGGTGTATCAGGCGGTGGAGGGCGGCAACGGCGAGTTGGGTTTCTACCTCATCAGCGACGGAGGCCGCGCCCCGTACCGGTTGCACTTCCGCCGCCCCAGCTTTATTTATTACCAGGCTTTCCCGGAAATGTGCAAAGGCACCACCCTCTCTGATGCCATTGTGATCATGAGCAGCCTGAACGTAATTGCCGGCGAACTGGATGCTTAGTAATCTGAACGCATACGTACCAGACGTTTTTTGTACCGATGAAAACAATAGACTGGGAAGAGATGGTATCCACGTCGCACCTGGATACGCTGTTGGCGGCAAGACGGCTTCTGGAAGAGAAAGAATATGACGAGGCGCAGACCGCACTCGACGTGTTGTATACCGCTATGGCCAACGCCGAACGCCGAGCCTTAAACAGTCAATTGATTCGGTTGATGACCCACGTGTTGAAATGGCGGTATCAGCCCGACAGGCGGTCTACGAGTTGGGTGAGAACCATCGTAAACGCCCGGCAGGAGATACAATCGTTACAGGAATATATACCGTCCTTTAGCCGGGAATATATTGAAACAGTTTGGCAACGAAACCTGGAAGCGGCCACTGCTGAGGCCAAAGCCGAGATGAACCTGTCGCGCAACGATAAATTTGTGCCGGAACCACTAAGCTGGGATGCCGCTTTCAATGACGAATATTTACTTTGACTTATGCTGACCGAAAGCAAAATTCCAGTACAGTTTACACCCGAACGGCTCGCGCTGGCGCAGGAAATAATTGCCCGTTACCCGGCTGGTAAGGAGAAATCGGCCCTGCTGCCTATACTGCATTTGTTGCAGGAGCAGGAAGGCTGGACTAGCCCCGAAGGCATGGACATGGTGGGCCAACTACTTGGCCTTGAACCCATTGAGGTGTATGAGGTAGCGTCGTTTTATACTATGTACCACCTGGAGCCGGTGGGCAAACACGTGATTGAGTACTGCCGCACGGGGCCGTGTTGCCTCATGGGTGGCGAGACGGTGTATACGTACCTGAAGCAGAAACTGGGCATCGGGGCGGGCCAAACCACCGCCGACGGCCTCTTTACGCTGAAGGAAGTGGAGTGCCTCGCAGCCTGCGGGGCGGGGCCGGTGTTCCAGATTCGGGAGCAGTATTATACCAATCTGACCAATGAGCGCGTAGACGAGATTGTTGTAGACCTATCAAAATGAGTACGTTATGCTTGAGATACTTCCGTTTATGGGCGTAAATGCACCCAAGCAACACCAACGGGTAATTGCCAAACTGACAGCCAAACTATATGGCCTGTTTGAGGAGGGTAAAATACCTTATGAACCGTTCCCGGAGGTAATGATTGATGAGAGTAAGACTAGCCCCACACCCGATGTACTACTTTACGACAACGCAGCGTTCAAAAATGTGGTAATTATTGAGGTAGCAGCCGCAGGTTTTCGGAAAGACTTTGAGAAAATTGTGGGGCTGGTGGATGAATACGACGTGCAGGAAGGATTTGCCTATAATTACTTAACCGGTCAATGGCGTAAATACAGTCGTGATAAGGGTGAGGTTTTTGAGAATCCTTCTTTTTGTGACACTATTGGCCATGATTTAAACCAGTTCGTTCTTTAAACGTATGGGTACGAAAATATTAACCGAACACATCAACACACCCGGCATCGAAACATTCGATGTGTACCGGAAACAGGGCGGCTACGTGGCCGTGGAGAAAGCCATTAAGGCCATGACCCCGGAAGGGATAGTGGAGGAAGTGAAAAAAGCCGGGGTGCGCGGGCGCGGCGGCGCGGGCTTCCCGATGGGTATGAAATGGAGCTTTCTGGCCAAACCCGAAGGCGTACCCCGCTACCTGGTCTGCAACGCCGACGAGTCGGAGCCAGGTACGTTCAAGGATCATTACCTGATGAAAAATATCCCCCACCTGCTCATCGAGGGGATGATTATCTCGTCGTTTGCGCTGGGAGCCAACACGTCGTTTATCTACGTGCGGGGCGAGTTGATGTACGTGATCCGTATTTTGGAAAAAGCCATTGCCGAAGCAAAAGCGGCGGGTTTTCTGGGCAAAAACATCCTCGGCTCCGGCTATGATCTGGACTTGGTGGTGCAACCCGGCGGCGGGGCCTACATCTGCGGCGAAGAAACGGCCTTGCTCGAATCGCTGGAAGGCAAACGGGGCAATCCGCGCAACAAACCGCCGTTTCCTGCCGTGAAAGGGCTATACCAGTGCCCCACGGTGGTCAACAACGTGGAGTCTATTGCCACCACGCCCTGGATTGTGAACCACGGGGGCGATGCCTATGCGGCAGTGGGCATTGGGCGCAGCACCGGCACCAAACTCATCTCAGCATCGGGCCATATCAAAAAACCTGGCGTGTATGAGATTGAACTGGGCGTTCCGGTCGAAGAATTTATTTATTCCGATGAATGGTGCGGCGGCATCCGCGACGGGCACCACCTGAAAGCCCTGGTGGCGGGTGGCTCGTCGGTACCCATCCTGCCCGCCGACCTGGCCCTGAAACTGGCCAACGGCGAGCCGCGCCTGATGAGCTACGAATCGCTCTCGGAGGGGGGCTTTCAGACCGGCACCATGCTGGGATCGGGCGGGTTTATTGTCTTCGACGAAACGGCTTGTATTGTGCGCAACACCTGGAATTTCAGCCGGTTCTACCACCACGAGTCCTGTGGGCAGTGTAGCCCTTGCCGCGAAGGCACCGGATGGATGGAAAAGGTGCTCCACCGCATTGAGCACGGCCACGGCAGTATGCACGACATTGATTTGTTGGTAGACGTGGCCCGCAAAATTGAGGGGAACACCATTTGCCCCCTGGGCGATGCCGCCGCCTGGCCCGTGGCTAGTGCTATCCGCCATTTCCGCGACGAGTTTGAGTGGCACATCAGCAGCCCGGCAGAAGCCACGCAGCCGGGGGCCGTTTTTCAGGGACATATGGCCCTGGCCTAGCAAAAAACTTCTTTTTAACCAGCAAAAAGGGCAACCTACACACGTGGGTTGTCCGTTGTTTTTGGGCCGAACCGAGGCGGTCAGGTACGTTCCGGTCAATCAAATTTGCCCGGCTACTGTCTGGAAAGCACTACCTTGCAGGCTTATTGCAGTAAGCGCGGTATGCTTAGGAGACAGGCGAACGATTTTGCGGGTATATTTTTGGTGCTGTTAAGTGGTCTGGTACTCACCTACCGGCTCGGCGGGCGGGTTGATATTATGGCCACCGACGACGACGTTTATTTCCAGAATGGGCTGTTGGCCACCTGGCAACACCTGCCCCCGGTGCAGATGGCCCCGCTCTTCAGCGGCTGGTACGTGCTCTTGAACGCCTTCACCCACAACGTGATTGATACGTATTACCTCAGCGGCGTAGTGCTGGCGGTGCTGTTGGGCCTACTGTTCTATCTTTTGTTGCGTAGTCTGCGGGTGGGGGTTGTGGTCAGTGTGGCCCTGGCGGTGGCCTTCCTGTTTTCGTCCCTCAACCTGCCTCTGCAACCAAAGGTCTCGTTGTTTACCATGCTCTGGCTCATGGCCGGGCTTACGGTGGCCAACCACCAGACTGACCCCATCAACAAACTCACGGCGGCGGCCATTGGTGCCTTGCTGGCCGCCTACGGACGACCCGAATTTTTTCTATCGTTTCTGGCTTTGGGTGGCCTGGGCTTGGTTTTACTGGTAATTTACCGTCGGCGCCGGGCCAACGCGCCCCTCTCTTGGCCCCTGCCAAGTACACTGTTAGCAGCGGCTGGGCTGGTGTTGGCGTTTGGGTCGCCGTTGGCGGGCGGGCGCAGCATCATTGCGTTTGGCCAGCATTTTGCTCTGAACTACGCCACCTGGCACCCCGAAATAAAGGCTTCGCCCTGGATGCACTCCGCCACGTTTATTCGACACGGTTTTGGGCGGGATGTAACCTCGCTGGCCGATGCGTTTTGGCTGAATCCGTCCCTGTTTCTCCGGCACCTGACTACCAACCTCACCAACCTGGCCCTAAGCACGGGCCGTTACCTGGCCGATATGCTGGTTACGCCCTGGCTCTCGCAACTGGTTTTTCCGGGGCGGCGGTACCTGTTGATGGCCCTGACGGCGGGCTTTTTGGCCCTGACAGACTGGCCCCAAACGGGGCGAAACCTGTGGGCGGGCCTGCGCCACAACGGCTGGTACTGGATGTGTCTGTTGCTAATGCTGGCCCCCACTCTGGTGTCGTGCCTGCTCATATTCCCCCGCGAGCATTACCTTGTTTTTCAGATGACTGGCTACTTGAGTCTGCTGGGCGTTGCCCTCCGCGACCTGGCATTTCGGCCCGTTTGGCACGTACCTGTGGCTCTGCGCACTGGGCTGGCTACGGGCTTTCTGCTGCTTTTTCTGTGGCCAAAATGGCAACTGGCCAACCGAACCCAGCCCACGCCCATTGCCGATTTGCTCCGCTCGTTGCAAAAACTACCCGTGCGCGGGGCTGTAAGCATGACCGGCAACGAACCGCTGATGTACGACCTCTACCTGGGCATCAACTGGCGGTTCTGGTACCTGGAACGCTACACTCCCGCTAACATGCAGGCGTTCATGCAACAGTACACCATCAACTGCCTGCACATCAGGCCGGACGTGGTGCAGCGTTATAAGGACGACCCCTATTTTAATCGCCTCCTGGCACACCCCGCCGACCTGGGTTTTGTTCGGTTCAACACCGGCAAACCCGGCCAGTATGTGCTGATCCAGAACCAGTTGACCACCGTCGCTTCCACCTCTCCCCACCGCGCCCGTGCTGTATTATGAAAATAACTTTGCCATTGTTACCCCCATGGCAAATGAAGAAAAAGAGTTTGCCGAGTACACCGCCGCCCTGGCTGCCGAACTGGATAAATTGCAGTGCGGCAAGGTGTACATGGTCATTGACGGCGTAACCAAAGACAATACGCTGGCCCTGGCCCGAACACTATCAGCTCAGGATCAACGGTTTATAACTATCTGGGCACCCGAAAACCGCAACATTGTTGATGCCTACCTGCGCGGCTACCGCGAGGCCCTGAAAAACGGCCATGACATCATCATCGAAATGGACGCAGGCCTTTCCCACGACCCACGGGCCATCCCCATGTTTTTGCGCGTACTGAACGAAGGGAACGAGTGCGCGTTTGGTAGCCGGTTCATCAACGGTGGGTCTATCTACAAATCGAATTTCAAGCGCACGTTTCTCTCCAAAATTGGCACCACCCTGGCCAATGTCTTGCTGGGCAGCCACCTGCGCGACATGACCTCCGGGTTTCAGGGGTTTCATGCCAGCACCGTGGCCGAGTTTACGGCCTACCCCCTGAAATCGACAGCGCACTTTTACCAGACCGAACTGCGCTATTTACTGCGCAAAAAACGGCTCGCCGAAATCCCGATTCACTACCGCGCCCCCTCGCCGAGCGTGTCGGAAAAAGCCATTAAAAACTCACTCGCCACGCTGTGGTATTATTTTAAACTACGGCTGGCGGGCAAACCAGCCATTATTGATTGATTTTTATGAATGACGATACGTTTCTGGTCATTACCTCCATTGCCGCCCCCAACGCCGTGCTGACCCAGTGTGCCCAGGAAGCCACGGCCCACGGCGTGAGGTTTGTGGTGATGGGCGACACCAAATCACCGGCCCAGTTTGACCTCGATGGCTGCGATTTCTGGGACATCAACCGCCAGTTGACGCTCCCTTTTGCGCTGGTCGAAAACCTGCCCACCCGCCACTATGGCCGCAAAAATCTGGGTTATCTGGTGGCCATGCAGCAGGGGGCGCAGGTTATTCTGGAAACCGACGACGACAACTACCCTCGTGCCCCCTTTTGGGAGGCCCGGCAACGTACCCAGCCCGCCCACCCCCTCAGCCACACCGGCTGGACAAATGTGTATAAGTACTTCACCGACAAGCTGATCTGGCCGCGTGGCTACGCCCTGGAACACCTCCACGACCCCCTGCCAACCCTGCCCGGCCTTGCCCCGGTGAACTGCCCCATCCAGCAGGGGTTGGCCGACGAAAACCCCGACGTGGATGCCATCTACCGCCTCACGCTGCCCCTGCCCCTCTCGTTCGACAAGCGCGACAGTGTGGCCCTGGGCAATGGTGCCTGGTGCGCCTTCAATAGCCAAAATACCACCTGGTTCCGGGAGGCGTTTCCCCTTTTGTATTTGCCTTCGCATTGCAGTTTCCGCATGACGGATATCTGGCGGAGCTACGTGGCCCAACGCATTGCCTGGACTTGCGGCTGGAGCATTTTGTTCCACAACGCCACCGTTTGGCAGGA
>JAYUKZ010000130.1:0-1188 GCA_043763995.1 Fibrella sp. | reverse complement strand
TTGATGGGCTGCACCCGCACGTCGGCAATGCCCAGGTCGGCCCCGGCCAGAAAATCCATAATCGGCAAACCCGGCCCCGCTGATTTACCTTCGCTACGCACTATCTGACTGACGGTGAACCCTTCGTGTCCTTCCTCCTGCAAGCCCGAAATGACGTTGAACCGGGATAACCAAGTAAACACCCGCTGGGCCATCGGATCGTTGAACTGGGCCGCCACCGACAACAACAGTGCATTTGGCCGGATCATGTTGTCTTTCGCCAATCGAACACCGGTTCTGAACTGCCGGGGGTTAATAGCATCAAACGTCTGTTCGTCGCGGTAAAACACCTCGATCTCTTTGGTCTTGGGCCGGGCCACATCTGGCCGGACAAACAGCCACTCGGCTACTACGTGTTCGGTCGTGACCTCAAAGCCATAGCGGAACAGTTGGCCCTCGTGGAAGAAGATCAACTCAAACTCCGACGGAGCCTGTTCTGAATCGGGGTTGAGCCGGAAGGGAACGGTCGGAATTTTATCGTTTAGCTGGGTGCCGCCTGATGACCGCAATATAAAATGCCGCATGAATGCCAGTGCCTCGACCAATTTACTCTTGCCCGACGCATTGGCTCCGTAGATCGCTACGCTTTTAAGCAACCGTTGGTCCAGACCAGGTACGTTGATCAGGTTTGGCTCAGTAGCCGGGTCTTTGTCGTAGCGCGAAGCCACCAGCGACAGCTTGGCTTCGTCGCGAAACGACTTATAGTTTTTAACCGTGAATTGAACCAACATAATAACACAGAGATATTTCTTGCCAAAATAACGCAAATAATAGCAATATGATTGCGAAATTCTGCTGATAATTGGCATCAGTCGGCAAGACTTACCCCGAAAATCACTACTTTTGACATTCGGAGAACCCTACATTATGCCCACGCTGAACTGGATTGGCAAAGATAAAGTCATCAATCACCACCTCGACGTGCCGTTCAGGACGCTCGACACACAATATACGTTCAGGGCTGATGCTACGCCGAGCGATACGCCAACGACCGACGTTTCATTAGCCGAAAGCCCAACCGAAAAGCCGAACGCGGCCCGGCGGGATGCCGACAATCTAATCATTCACGGCGATAAT
Organism: Fibrella sp.; assembly: GCA_043763995.1. Lineage (GTDB taxonomy): Bacteria > Bacteroidota > Bacteroidia > Cytophagales > Spirosomataceae > Fibrella. The sequence continues at coordinate 72 of JAYUKZ010000130.1, read as the reverse complement.
CTGGAAGCCCTCAAAGCCCTATTGCCCCGCTACGAAGCCCAGGTACGTTGCATTTACATTGACCCGCCCTAC
>JAYUKZ010000129.1:0-1188 GCA_043763995.1 Fibrella sp. | reverse complement strand
GGTTTCCGTAGCTGACCATAAAGCTCGACCGGCTGTTTCCGCCGCTGATGTTCAGCGTATTGTCGGTGAAATGCCCGGTCTGGAACACGTCGTTGGTGTGGTCGAAGGTGTCGCGGGAGTTTTTGCCGCCGTGGGGGTTAGCGGCAGTGCCGGGGGCAATGGCGTAGCGTTTGGTGCCGTCGGCAAAGGCCAAAACGCCCTGGTAGCCGGGGGCGGCAGGGTTGGTAATGAACGCATCGGGGCCACCGGTGCGGTCGGCAATGCGGTCGCCAAAACTGTTGCGGTTGCCCTGGCTGTAGAGGCCGTTGGTGCCCTGCCCGTAGGTACGTTGCAGGGGCGGCATTTTGTTTACCTGGTCGAAGGAAACCGTCGATTTGAGCGTGATATTGACTTTTCCCTGCGTGTCGCGGCCTTTTTTGGTGGTGATCATAATGACCCCGTTGGCCGCGCGGGTGCCCCACAACGCCGCCGCCGACGCACCCTTGAGCACCTCCATCCGTTCGATGTCTTCGGGGTTCACATCGTTCATTCGCGACTGTTGCACAATGCCGTTACCGGCGGCGGTACCAATATTTTCGTTGGCGTTGCTGACCGGAATCCCGTCGATGATAAACAGGGGTTGAGCGTTGCCGTTGATGGTGTTTTGCCCCCGAATCTGAATATAGGCCCCCGCGCCGGGGTCGCCGCCGCTGCGGGTAATGAGTACCCCCGCCGCTTTGCCGCTCAGGCCCGTAAGCAGACTGGTTTCGCCCGTTTTGGCCAACGCTTTTCCTTCCAGCGTCACCACCGCCGAGGCAAACCGGTCGCGTTCGGCTTTGATGCCCAGGGCCGTAATGACCACTTCGGTCAGTTGCCGGGTGTCGGTCAGGAGTTGTACATTGATGGCAGTGCGGGTGCCAATGGGTTCTTCAACGGTCTGCATCCCGACTGCCGAAAAAACCAGGGCCGTGGCCGAGGCGGGCACCGAGAGGCGGTAGCTTCCGGCAGCGTTGGTGATGGCCCCGATGGTGGTGCCTTTGACTACTACTGTGGCTCCGGCAAAGCCGTCGGTGGCCTCTTCGGCGGTAACGGTGCCGGTTATTTCCCGGTTTTGGGCCAGCAGCGAAGAGGATTGCAGCACTAACGTTAATAAAGTCAACCGTAGTGTTGTTTTCATTGAGATAATCCGAGAAGTGAGTAGTGGGTAAA
>JAYUKZ010000128.1:0-1190 GCA_043763995.1 Fibrella sp. | reverse complement strand
GCCGCCACCGGGCTGGTCAGTTTGGCTCGAAACCCAATGTACAGGTCGCCGTTCTGGCGGGTGCAATACGCAAACTGACCCGTGGCGGGCAGGTAATCGTAGTGCAAAATGCTGGTGGGCAAACCGGTCATGGCTACCTCGGCGGCCACGGCTCCGGTGTCAACAGATCGTTTATACAGATTCCGAATGCCGCCTTGTTCGCCTATGTAATACAGCACCTCGCTGGCTGTAAGCAACGGGGCCAACGCCCGTCCGGTCGAATCCGTCAGCCGCCGCATCGACGTGACGCGAGCGTTGGCCTCCATCGAAAAAATGCTGAACTGATCGCGAATGCTTTTGTACGAACCCTTATCGGCATTGAGCGTGTCGAGCAGCCGGTTGGACGAAAACACCACCTGCCGCGCCGACCGCCCCACAAACCGGGGCTGAAGGTCGTCGTACAGATCGTTGGTCAGTTGCTGGTAATTGTTGCGGGCCAGGCTGTAAAGAAACAAATCGTTCTGCCCTTTCCGCACTGCGCTCAGCACCAGAGACCCCCCGTCGGCGGCGGCATCCATGCTTGTGACCTGCGCCAGCCCGCTCACCGCCTGGTCCAGCACGCGGCGCGGGCGTTTTTCCAGGTTGTCGTATATATAGATGTACGGTCGGCCCCGCTCTTCAATCAGTACCACCAGTTTGTTGTCGCGCTGCCAGGCCACCAAGGGGGTGTTGGGGCGGTAAGTGAGACCATCCAGGCGGTAGCCGCCGCTGAGGAGGCTGACCTGTTTTTTGGTGGCAGTGTTCACCACGTCTACCCGGTATTTGCCATCGCGGACGGTGGTGTAGGCCAACATGGTGCCGTCGGGGCTGATTTTTAGGCTGTTTAATTGAACGGGCGTTTTAGAATTCCCCGGCAACCGGAGCCGGAAATCGTCGGTGTTGGTGCTGAAGGCCCCGGCGTAGGGCGCGGCCTGGGTGGCGTAGTACTCGCGCCATTCGCGCAAAAACTTGGGGTACGAAAGGCCCAGCGTACTCTGAATGCTGCTCTGCTCGTTACGGATAATGCGGGTCAGGTTCAGGATGTTGGCAATGTTGTCGCGCCCATATTTCTGGCCGATGTAGTTCCAGATCGACTGCCCCACGCGCTCGGCTTCCAGGCCCGTCAGTGTCGAGGGTTTCTTCACGGGGTCGTTCACCGACGCATCCCGCAT
>JAYUKZ010000127.1:0-1191 GCA_043763995.1 Fibrella sp. | reverse complement strand
CGGTCTACTTTCACCAGAATATCGTCCAGCAGGTACGTTCGGTAGTACAGGTACGTGGTTTTGTCGAAGGCGTTGGTGTGGGCGGGCAGTTCGGCCAGGTGCGTGTCCAGAATTTCCAGGCCGGTAGCGTTGGCCAGTTGCGTTTGTACGTCGGGGCTGAGCAACTGCTTCTTTTGCGCGGGCGAAAAACTACCCAGCCAAAGCGTGTGGGTGTATTCCGGCTTCTCTTCAAAGCCCTTCAAAAATTGTTTTACCTTGAAATCGAGGCTGATGTTGGCATCGCTGACGGGCAATAACCCCGCCGCCCGGTTGGCCAATGATTGCACCAAACCGGGCATCCGTCCGTACACTCCGCGCACATAGTCGGAGGTAAACGTGGGGTAGCCCGCCAGCATCTCGTCACTGCCGTCGCCGCCGAGGGCCACCGTTACGTATTGGCGGGTAAACTGCGAGAGCAGGTACGTGGGAATGATAGACGCGTCGGCAAAGGGTTCGTCCAGTTTTCGGGCAATGTCGGGCAGCAAGTCGAGCGAATCCTGGGCGGTCAGAATTTTCTCGTGGTGGTCGGTGCCCAGGTGTTTAGCCACGGTGCGGGCATAGGTCGCCTCGTCATACGATTTTTCCTCGAACCCAATCGAAAACGTTTTCACGCGGCTTTGGCTGTTTTTCTGCGCATAATACGCCACCGCCGAACTGTCCAATCCGCCACTCAGGAACACGCCCAGCGGCACATCGGCCACTAGGCGGCTGGCGGTGGCATCGTTCAGCAGCGTATCAAACTGCGCCACCGCCTCCGGGAAGGTGGGAGTTTGGTGGGTGAATTGAATGGTCCAAAACGCCTTGTTCTCGGTAATTTCTCCCTTTTCGAACACCAGATAATGTCCGGCATCCAGCTTTTTCATATCGCGGTAGATGCACATGGGCGTAGGTACGTATTCAAACGTAAGGTAGGCGTTCAGGGCATCGGGGCAAATGGTTTTGCTCACCAGCGGGTGTTGCAGCAGGGCTTTTGGCTCCGAGCCGTAGATGAGCGTCTGGTTTATGACGGCGTAGTAGAGCGGTTTTTTGCCCATCCGGTCGCGGGCCAGCAGGGTTTGCCCCGTTCCGAAATCATGGATGGCAAAAGCAAACATCCCGTTGAGTTTGTCGAACAACTTCAGGCCGTGTTCTTGATAGAGATACAGTAGCACC
>JAYUKZ010000126.1:0-4169 GCA_043763995.1 Fibrella sp. | reverse complement strand
CCAACGACCGGGCGTGGAGGGCCTGCCGGGGCAACAGCGCAAAGGTGTTGGTGACGAAGGCTTTGAAGGTGCCGTTGACGCTGCCGCGCAAAATACGGTCGCCGCCGTAGGTCGCATCGTTGAACAACGGGTGGCCAATGTGCCGAAAATGCGCCCGAATCTGGTGGGTACGTCCCGTCTCCAGGTTGCACTGCACCAACGACACAAACCCCAGACTTTCCAGCGTTTTGTAGTGCGACACCGACCATTTGCCCTTCGTCTCGTCGTCGTAGATGGTCATTATTTTGCGGTCTTGTGCCGAGCGGCCAATGTAGCCCGTTATGATGCCGTCGGCGGGGTCGGGCGTGCCCCACACCAGGGCGGTGTAGGTACGTTCAATGGTGTGCTCGAAGAATTGCCGGGCCAGGTGGCTCATGGCAAAATCGGTTTTGGCCACCACCATCAACCCCGACGTGTCTTTGTCGATCCGGTGCACCAGACCGGGGCGACCCTCGCCGTTGCGGCTGGTGGGCAGGTTCTGGAGGTGATACACCAGCGCGTTCACCAGCGTACCGTCCCAGTTGCCGTGGGCGGGGTGGACCACCATACCGGCGGCTTTATTAACCACCAGCAGTTCGTCGTCTTCAAAAACAATCTCGAGCGGAATATTCTGGGGAACGATGTTCGTGTCTCGCGGGGGGTGGGGCAGCGAAATCGTGATCGTGTCGGCCGGTTTCACCTTATAGCTGGCTTTCACGGCCTGTCCGTTTACCTTCACGCCCGCCGCCTCAATAGCCGCCTGTAGCTTGGTGCGCGAGGTATGGGCTAACTTTGTGTCCAGAAACCGGTCAATGCGCAACATAGCCTGGCCCGCGTCTACCGTTAGGCGGTGGTGCTCGAAGAGGTCGTCTTCTTCCGCTTCGTCAAGTGCGTCGGGGTAGCTGTCGGGGATCATATCGGTGCTGTTTCCTGCAAATTTACAACCCCATGCCCGACTTAGCGGCCACCCTCAACCGGATTGTGGGCCATTCGCCCCTGCAATACGTACCGGATCCTTTCCCCGTGGCGGTGCCCATTCGGCTGTACCTCAAGCGCGACGACCTGCTGCACCCGCTGGTATCGGGCAACAAATGGCGAAAATTGAAACATAACCTACTGAAAGCCAGGCGGTTGGGTGCAGGTACGTTGCTGACCTTCGGCGGGGCTTATTCCAATCATCTGGTAGCTACGGCGGCGGCGGGCAAACTGTTTGGTTTCCAGACCATTGGCCTGGTGCGGGGGCACGAACTAGCCAGTCAACCCCTCAACGCCCGGCTGCTGTTTTGCCGGGAACAGGGCATGGCACTGCATTTTCTGGACCGAAACGCCTACCGCGAAGCCACTATTTCCGCCAACCCGACACCCGATTGGCTGGCCCAATTTGGCCCCTGCTACATACTGCCCGAAGGCGGCACCAATGACCTGGCGGTGCGCGGCACGGCGGAAATCATGCCCGAAATCGTGGCGCAGTTAGGTACGTGGCCTACTGTGGTGGCCTGCGCCGTGGGTACGGGCGGCACGTTGGCGGGGCTGATGCAGGCCACCCCGCCAACGGTGCAGGTGCTGGGCGTGTCGGCCCTGAAAGGCGCGGTGAAGCTGCCCATTCTGCCCACGCTGTTGCCGCACAATGTCGAAATCGTTACCAATTACCACCACGGTGGTTACGCCAAAATCTCGCCTGAGTTGCTGGCGTTCATGGCCGCTTTCCGGCAACGTACCAGCGTACCGCTCGACCCTGTTTACACGGGCAAACTGCTTTTTGCGCTGTATGACCTGGCCCGGCAGGGCTATTTTGCGCACGATGCCACGGTCGTGGCCGTCCACACGGGTGGGCTGACGGTTGGCGATTATTGAATTTCGGGCATATCGGAAGGGTCCATCAGGATATAGCCGGGGTTTATTTTCTCGCCGTGCCACCGCACACCGAAATGGAGGTGTGCCCCCGTGGTGCGTCCGGTTTCGCCCACACTGCCAATTTTCTGGCCTTTGGCCACCGTTTGGTTGGGCTTCACGCCGATGGTTTTCAGGTGAAAATATTCAGACAAAAGTCCGTTCCCATGGTCGATATAAACCGAGTTGCCGCTAAAAAAATGGTTGGCGGCCAGCACTACCTTCCCGTTACCCACACTCAGCACGTCTTTGCCCGCCGCCACGGCATAATCGGTACCCGTGTGCCGGTCGGCGGGTTGACCGCCAAAGGTGCGGCAGTTGCCAAAGCCTTCGCCTTTGGGCAGAGCACTAAGGGGTTTTCCTACCGGCAGATCGAAAACGGGGGGCTGTTCTTCGTTCTTAACCAGCAAAATGGGGTTGAGCACGTCCATCTCTTTGCGGTGCCGGGCCTGGTTTGCCGCCGACACGCGGATGAACTCCGTTTTTTTCATCCCTTTGATGTCCTCCTGTTTGCAGGGTTTTTCCGACACCGTCAGCGTGGCCGTTTCCAGTTTTCCGCCCGTGGTGCGGCGGGAGAGGGTATACGTACCTGGCTTTTTCTCCATATCGACGGGGTAATAGCAGGTGCTGTTGACGGGGTCCCAGACTTTATCCTCAAAGCTGCACCGTTTGCAGTTGCCGGACCAGCGGACCACTGTGCCCTGGGTGGCGGTGACGGAATGGGCGGGTGTGGTGGTTTGGGCCAGTGCGCCGGTGCCGATCAGGCCACACAGCAGTAAAAGAGATACGGGTGATGTCATGGTTGGGAGATGGCCTGATAAAAGCCACTCCCACTCAAACATCACCCGCAGACATTGGTTATTTTTTTCTGATTAACCGGTATTCCCCGGCCAATTGCCGGTTTACTGTGGCTTTTTCAGCTTCACTGTTTCCAGGTTTTTGCGCTTGTTGTCCATATCGGTCAAGCCAGTGGCCTGCTCGGCTTTGTTGCTTTCTACGTCCTTCTGGAGTTGCTCCAGTTCTTTGGTGTTTTCGTCAATCTTGCGCAAAAGCCGATCCTTGTCTTTGCGGTTACTTTCGATGTCTCTGACCAGATTTTCGCCCTTTTTGGTCAATTTTTGGTGGTTGCGCTGGGCTTCGTTGAACCCGTCGTCGGCCACGCGCACTTCTTCGTTGAACAAGGCTCTGGCGGCGAAATCTTTCAGCAGTTTATCCGCCGCTTCGTAGCTGCCCGTGCCCGCCGTAACAAAGTTGCCGCCGCCCAGGTCATAGGCCGTGAAAATGGTGGTCGATTTTTTGTTGCCTTTCACCTGCGAGGTGAAATTGATCGGCTCCATCGAGATGGGTTTAATGTCGGCGGTGGTGATGCGGTAGGTACCCCGCGAGGCCACGGCCCGGCCAAAGGCTTTGGTATACTCTTCCCATTCCTTTTCCACCTGCCGGTCGGAGAGGGGTACAGTCAGGAAAAGCCCCTTGTAAAGCTGTTTATCAATGGTCTGCTCGCCGGCGTAGACTGTCTGGGCCTGAAGGGCCGTGGTGGTCAGTAGCAGACCGGCGCAGAGCAATACGAATTGCAGGGGTTTACGTGTCATGGTTTTGGTTTGGTTTACTGGTTCTAAAGTACCGCTTTGTACGTGATCAGCAGCCGTTTGTCACGGTTTTGTAACGTGGTAGCAAAGATATAACAGTTACCTCCCTCGCGGAGACCAAGTTTTTGGCGCAATACCGCCACCGGCTCCGGGAAATTACGCACCGTGAGGTTGGCTTTCCCGTCTGGGAGGTCGGCACGCAGGGCATGGCGGTCGGCCCGGCATACGGCCTCAACCCGAAACACCCGCCCCGGAAAACCGGCTACCAGTTCCGGGCTGGTGTACAGATGGCTGTGGGGAGCCAGTTTCGCCAGCCCGAATCGATGGCCGACCAGCCGAAACGCCCCCGCTTTCAGAATGGCCGCGTTGGGTTCGTACAGGTACGTCTGCGGGTCGGCCAGCCGGACCGGTGCCGCCGCTTCTTCGCCCGCCAGGTACGTCAGGAATTGGTCTGGTGCGGACGGGAGCAGGTTTACGGCTGTGATTTCTACGTCGGCGGGGGGCACGGGCACCGTTCCCAACACAAACAGCAATTCTTTCACCTCGCCCTGCACCGCTACTGCATGAACGGCCCGTGCCGTGGGTAACTGACTCAACGTGAGGGCAATGTCCAGCAGCGGGGCCGCTTTAAGCAGGATCGATCTGGCTCTGGTCAGCAACAGGGGCAGGTGG
>JAYUKZ010000125.1:0-4192 GCA_043763995.1 Fibrella sp. | reverse complement strand
CGTTCGGAATGGACGTAATCAAATATCGTTTAGACGAAGACTAAAAAATAAGGATAAAGGAGAAGGGAGAAATGGACTGCGCAGGTCTTTCTGCTTCCTTCTTCCCCTCTCCTTTTTCCCTTTACCAAAATGAGACACGGTAAAAAAAATAATCACCTCGGGCGGACCAGTTCCCACCGCGCTGCCATGCTGTCGAATATGGCCGTATCGCTGATCATGCACAAGCGGATTGAGACCACGGTATCGAAGGCGAAAGAACTCCGCAAATATGTGGAGCCAATCCTGACCCGGTCGAAAGAAGATAATAACCAAAACCGGAAAATTGTCTTTATGTCGCTCAACCACAAAGAGGGCATGAAAGAGTTGTTCGGCGTAGTGTCGGATAAGATTGCTACTCGGCCCGGCGGCTACACCCGGATCATTAAATTGGGCAACCGCAAAGGCGACTCCGCTGAAACGTGCCTGATCGAACTGGTCGATTTTAACGAAACCTTGCTGGCCGCTGTTGCCGAGCAGGCTACCGCTAAAACCCGCCGCAGTCGGCGGAGTGGGTCGGGCCGCAAGGCTGACGGAACGGCTGATGCACCCGTTGCCGCCGCCGCTACCGACGAGATTCCGTATGCCGATGTGGTGGAAGATGCCGAGCCGATAGCCGCTACGAGTACGGTGGTTGAGGAAGAAGCACCCCTGGCCATTGCCGCTATGGAAACCGTAGCTACCGAAAGTGAACCAACCGGTGCCGTTGCCACCGATGACCTGACGGTGGTGGAGGGCATCGGCCCTAAAATTGCCGAATTGTTGACCAAAGCGGGTATTACTACTTTTGCCCAACTGGCCGATGCTGCCGACGAGACCGTTCAGGCGGTATTGACCGAAGCTGGCCCCCGGTTCAACACCCACGACGCTACCACCTGGAATGAACAGGCTGCCTTGCTGCGTGATGGAAAGATGGACGAGTTCAAGGCACTGACCGACCGCTTGAAAGGCGGGCGCGACACTGCCGCCGAGTAATGAACGGCTGAGACAACATAAATTAACGGGGTTAACCAGCAACTGGTTAACCCTTTTTTTTACCTAAAAAAGCCTAGAAACCCCCACCATGATACGCCCACAACCCGCTCAGGCACTACTTGTTCTTCAGGATGGCACCGTGTTGCACGGTTTTGCACTCGGAGAAACGGGCACTGCCGCCGGCGAAATCTGCTTCAACACCGGCATGACCGGCTACCAGGAAATCTACACCGACCCGTCGTATTACGGGCAGATCATCATCAACACTACTTCGCACATTGGCAACTACGGCATTCAATTGGGGTTGGAAGAGGAGTCGGCGAGTGTGAAAATCAGGGGGATGGTGTGCAATTTTTTCTCGCCGACCTATTCGCGGCACCTGGCCGATGGGTCGTTGCAGCAGTACTTCGAGCGGGCAGGCATTGTGGGCATTCACGGCATCGACACCCGGCAGTTGGTGCGCCACATCCGGGACAAAGGCGTGATGAACTGCATTATTTCGTCCGAAAATCTGGACGCAGATCAGTTGTTTGACCAACTCGGCAACGTACCTGACATGGACGGGCTGGAACTGTCGTCGCAAGTGTGTACGCCTGCGCCCTACGACCTGGGCGAAGCCGATGCGCGGTTCCGGGTAGCCGTGCTTGACCTGGGTATCAAAAAAAGCATCCTGGCCAATTTGACCGGACGCGGGGCACATTGCCGTGTTTTTCCGGCCAAAACCGCCTTTGCCGACTTGCAACAATTCAATCCCGACGGGTATTTTATCTCGAACGGCCCCGGCGACCCTGCCGCCATGCCCTATGCGGTAGAGACTGTGAAACAGGCTCTGAACACCGAAAAGCCGCTTTTCGGCATCTGTCTGGGCCACCAAATCCTGTCGTTGGCCAGTGGTATTGGCACCTACAAGATGCACAACGGCCACCGGGGGCTGAATCATCCGGTCAAAAACCTACTGACGGGTTTGTGCGAAGTAACGTCCCAAAACCATGGGTTTGCCGTGAAAGGCGACGAGGTACTAGACCACGCGGCGGTGGAAGTGACGCACATCAACCTCAATGACAAAACCATTGAAGGCATACGCCGCAAGGACAAACCCGCGTTCTCGGTGCAGTATCACCCCGAAGCCTCGCCCGGCCCGCACGACTCCCGGTACCTGTTCGACGAGTTTGTGGGGCTGATGCGCTGAACCCCGTTATGGTGTCTTCTGCCCGAAAAACTGTACTGATTGTCCTGGCGTTGGTGTTGGCCAACGTGCTCTCGGCGTGGGTATACACCCGCGTTGACCTTACCGCCGATGGGCGGTATACGCTCACCGAAGGCACCCGAAACCTGCTGCAAAACCTGCCCACGCCCGTGCAGGTCGATGTGTTTCTGACCGGCCAACTGCCGCCCGGTTTCAGGCGGTTGGAAACTGCGGTGCAGGAAACGCTTGATGAGTTCGAGGCCGTGGCGGGCAATACCCTCCAGTTTCGGTTCGTAGATCCTCTCTCAGGTACGTTGTCGGAGCAGCAAACGCGGCTGGCGGGGTTGGCAAAGCTGGGCCTTCAGCCTACGAATCTGTTTGCCAGTCAGAACGGTACCCGCACCGAGCAACTCATTATGCCCGGTGCCGTAGTGCGGGCGGGCGGGCGCGAAACCGGCGTGTTGCTGCTGAAAGGCAACAAAGCTGCCTCGCCCGCCGAACAACTCAACCAGTCGTATGAAGGGGTGGAGTACCAACTGGCCACCGCTATTCGCGGACTGACGCAGCCCGTGGGGTCGCGGCGGCGCGTGGGCATGGTGTTTGGCCACACGCAGGTGCCGCCCGCCCGGTTCTCCGATCTGCTGGCCTCCATTCAGCAGGAGTATGACCTTTTTTTTGTGGATTTGACCAAGCCCGGCCCCGTGGAGGGGCTGGATGCGCTGCTGGTGCTGAAACCCGACCAGCCTTTTTCGGAAGAAGCTGTTTTTAAACTTGACCAATATGTAGTGAACGGAGGCCGCGCGCTGTTTGCCGTTGATGGCCACCGAATTGACAGCGTTGGTGCCGAGGGAACCTACGCGCAACCCCTGCCGCTGGGCCTCGATGACCTGTTCTTTACCTGGGGTGCCCGCCTCAACCAAACCGTGGTGAAAGACCTGACCTGTGGCCAAATTCCGTTGGCGGTGGGTACGTTGGGCAATAAACCAAACGTGCAACTGGTGCCCTGGCGGTTCTACCCCGTCCTGAACGCCTTTGGCAACAGCCCCATTTGCCGCAACCTGGATGCCGTGGCCACCCGGTTTCTGAGCACCATCGACACCGTTCGGGCTAAGGGAATACGAAAAACGGTGCTGCTTGAAACCTCGCCCTACACGACTATTCTGAAACTACCCGCCCTGATTTCGTATTCCGAAGCCCGCCAACAACCCGACCCCGCCACCTATACCGGGGGCACCCAAACGGCGGCAATACTGCTGGAAGGGGCGTTCACGTCGCGCTACGTCAACCTGCTCCTGCCCGATTCGCTGGCCGGGCAATTGAAGAAAACCGGCAAACCGGGGAAAGTGGTGCTGATGGCCGATGGCGATTTGGTGGTGAATGATATTGACCCCGCCACCAAACGGCCCCTGCCCCTGGGCTACGACCGATACACGCGCACTCAATTCGCCAACAAAGAACTGGTGCTCAACGCTCTAGACCATCTCACCGACCCCGCCGGGGTAATTATGGCCCGTAACCGGGAAGTGCCCCTGCGCCCGCTCGATGCCGTGAAAGTGGCCGGGGAACGTACCTGGTGGCAAGCCCTGAACCTGCTTGGCCCTCTGGCCCTGTTGGCCGTGGGCGGACTGCTGGGGCAGGTGTTACGCCGCCGCCAATACGGAAAAAACCCGTTGGCCCGGCGGGTTTAAAATCGGGAAGAAGGGCGTGAGAACGGCCATTTTTTCGCTACTTTTGTTTAAAGACCTTCACGCTGAACGATCTAAACCAAATGAAGTTTATTGTCTCTTCGTCCGTTCTGCTCAAGAACCTGATGAACATCAACGGGGTGGTGGCTACCAACCCCATCGTGCCCATTCTGGAGAATTTTCTGTTCAGGATCGAGGATGGTACCCTGACTGTTACGGCCTCTGACCTGCAAACCACCATGACCACCCAGATTCCGGTGGATGCCACTGAGAGCGGAGCCATTGCCATTCCGGCCAAGCTACTGCTGGA
>JAYUKZ010000124.1:0-1200 GCA_043763995.1 Fibrella sp. | reverse complement strand
TATTGGCCGTGATTGAAGGCAGCGACGATGGCAAGGCTTACCGCCTGCCCACCGACGCTGAAAAAGCCCTCGTAGGTACGTTGCCTGCGCCCACGCTCACCCTGCCCGAACAACTGGCCGCAGGCAACACCAAGCAGTTTGATCTTTGCCCCTGGGGCTTCACAACTGTAGGCAGTATGTTCTCGAACCGCCAGCTATTAACCCTGCAAACGCTTGTAGAGCAGTTAGGTAAACTTAAAAAAGAATGGGGCGGGACTGAGCAAATATTAAATCTCAGCGACTACCAGAAAGCCATTTGTGCGTATCTGGGCATTTGGATTGACCGTATTGCCGCCGTGCAGACATCATTTGGTCGTTGGGACACTGGTTTTGAAAAAATACAAACTCCATTTAATAGACAGGCCATTGCAATGGTCTTAGATTACATAGAGGGTAATGCTTTCAGTGACTCCACAGGAAGCGCACTAAACCATATAGACTGGGTTCTTCGATACATTAACAGCGAAGGCATAAACATATTTTCAGCGAACTGCATAAACTCGTCCAGCGGCGATGTGCATCAATTCAACGCCAAATACATTAACGCCGTTATCACAGACCCGCCATACTATGATGCCATCGCCTATGCTGATCTGTCGGATTTTTTCTACGTCTGGCTCAAGCGAACGTTGGGCGATGTATTTCCTATGACGTTTGCCTTACCGCAAACGCCTAAAAATGAGGAGTGTACGGCTCTCAAACATCATCGTAACGGTAGCGCAACCGAGGCCAAACGGCATTTTGAAGGAAAGTTGCAACAGATTTTCAGTGCCATCGAACAGCAAACATCGGGAGTAATCAGCATCATGTTTGCCCACCAAAGCACCGAAGCCTGGACAACGCTTTGCAACTCCATTTTGGGAAGCCGGATGAACATTACCGGCAGTTGGGCCATCGACACCGAACTGGGCAACCGCATGGTCGGCATTGGCAACGCCGCTCTCGAATCGTCCGTTACCGTTTCCTGTCGGCCAACGGAGCAATCGGGGGTTGGTGATTTTCGGGAAGTGAAGCGTGATATTGAGCGGGCGGTGCGCGAGGAGGTACGTACCCTCACGGCGTTGGGTTTCCGGGGGGCCGATCTGCTCACGGCCTGCTTTGGCCAAACGGTATCGGTGTTTGGCCAGTACCGCCTCGTGGAGAAACCCAACGGCGATGAAG
>JAYUKZ010000123.1:0-1208 GCA_043763995.1 Fibrella sp. | reverse complement strand
GGCTGCATGGTCAATTGAATCTGCCCCGCTTCTACCTGCGCCATGTTGAGCAGTTCGCCGGTGATGGTGAGGAGGCGGTCGGCATCGTGGCGGAGGCTGACCACCAGTGTGCGTTGCTCGTCGTTTAACGCGCCAATGCGCTGATCATCAAGGAGTTTTAGGCTCATCTTGATGCTCGAAATGGGCGTTTTCAGTTCGTGCGACACCGTGGCGATGAAGTTTGTTTTGGCCTGATCCAGTTCTTTAAACGAGGTCACGTTACGAAGCACAATCACGTAGCCCGCCCGCACGGTCTGCGCCTCGCCGGTGCGGGTAATGTCTACGGGCTGGGTTTGGCGCGAGAAATAACTCTCCTTATCGCCATCGTAAATCTTGAGCAACGCCGCCCCCGGCTGGGCCTCGGCGGGCAACGTACCTGGCGCGGCGGGTCCCATAAGGTCCTGAATCAGCGTCCGCATCAGGTCGTTGGTGGTGGCCACGTCGGGGGCATATTTCCCTACCAGGTCGGCCTCCGGCAGACCCAACAACCGGCTGGCCACCTGGTTCACAAACAGCACGTAGCGGTTTTGGTCTAACCCGATAATACCGTCGCTCAAGACCTGAATCAGCGTGTCGATCCGTTTTTTTTCGAACAGAATCCGGGCCAGGTTCGAGTGTTCGTACTCGTCCAGTTTTTGGGCCATGCCGTTGAACGACCGCGCCAGTTCGCCAAACTCATCGCTCGACTGAACGTGCAGCCGCTCCTCAAAATTGCGGTTGGCCACCTGCCTGATACCCTCGGTCAGTTCGCGCAGGGGGCGGGCAATGTAGGCGGGGAAATTGATAATGAACGAAAAAACGATCAGGAAACAGACCGTGCCCACCACCGCCAGCCACACCAGCGCATCTTTGGCAGTGCGCTTGGCCACCTCGTTTTTGCGCACAATGGCCTGGCGGTTAATGCCGTCGATCTGAAACAATAAGTACTGCATCCGGCGCGTCTGCCCGGCCTGGGCGGGTGCCACCCGAAACCGCCCGAACGCCTGAGCCAGGGCATTGGTGGCCTCCTGCTCGCCCACTTCGGTCACGTTGGCAGTCTGTTTTTTCAGGTTCAGGGCAAAGGTGTTCAACGCGTCGGCGGCGGGGGTTTCCTGGTAATCGACCAGTGCCCGCTGCATGTTGCCCACGTATTCGAGCGAGATGTAATTATCCTGCAAAATGGCCTGCGA
>JAYUKZ010000122.1:0-15868 GCA_043763995.1 Fibrella sp. | reverse complement strand
TAAGAGTATTGCATAGGCAACATTTGCTGCCGCTCAAAATCGTTTGCGGGCGCAATCCGGTGCGTCCAATCCAGGGCCACGGGCTGAAAAACGGGGGTACTCTTCGGGTTAGCGGCGGGTGTTTCGGGGGCAGACAGGGCGGGTTTGGCGCGGGCAAAATCAACGGTGAGCGGTTGGTCTATTTTGGGGTTCAAGACCTCGCTAACCTGCCCGTTGGGCCACCGGATACGTACCTGCACGGGCGCGGTGGCATCGGCCAGGCCAAAGAGCAGGGCATCGTGGCTACAGGAGAGGTACCCGCGTGTGGGGTAAAATTCCTGTACTTGGGTGGTGGTGCTCTGGGTTACGGTCACGGTGGTGCCAATGGCGAAGGGGTTTTGGCCCGTTCCTTTCAGCAAAAGTTTCAGGTAATGATTCGGGCCGCGCCCGCGTTGAGTGTTACTGTACAGACGGGCGGGTTCGTTCATGTTGTTCGTGACCAGATCCAGATCACCATCGTTGTCCAGGTCGGCATAGGCGCAGCCGTTCGAGCGCGTGTTTTCATCAAACCCCCACTCGGCTTGCCGGTTTTGGAACGCCACACTGTCGGGCGCGGGGCCGCTGACGTTTCGGAAGATGTAGTTTTTGGTAGGCGTAGAAGGCATCTGCTTCAACTGATCGATGAGGGAGGTGCCGTTTTGCATCTGCTCCTGATCGCCGAGGTACTTCGTGAAATCGGCGTTGGTAAGGTCGCGGCCCAGGCCGTTACTCACAAAAAGGTCTTTGCGCCCGTCGAGGTCAAAGTCGGCCAGGAGGGCACCCCAACTCCAGTCGGTGGCAGCCACGCCCGCCAGTTGCCCCACTTCGCTGAAATAACCCGCCCCCCCCAGCCCCCCAGCCCCCAAAGGGGGAGCCGCCTCTCCTGTTGCTGACGCAAGCGTAGCTCCCCCTTTGGGGGGTGGGGGGCTGGGGGGGACCTTCTGGTTAATCTGCAACATGTTGCGCATATTTTGGTGCCAGAACCCATTTTTGAGTTGCGCCTGGTACACCGCCCAGCTATCGGGCCAGATGAGCAGTTTTTGCCGGGCATTATCTTCCGGCAACATATCGAGCGTAAAAATATCGGGCAGGGCATCGTTGTTCACGTCGGCCACGTCTACGCCCATTGCCGAGTACGAGGTGTGGCCAATGCGCTCGCGGAGTTCGTCGCGGAAAGCGGGGGCAGTACCGGTGTGGCCGCGTTGGTTGATGTAGAGGTAATCGTCTTCCACAAAATCATTGGCCACATACACGTCCGGCCAGCCATCGGCGTTTACGTCGCTCACCGACACGCCCAGGCCAAACCCCAGCGGGTTGCCCTTGATGCCCTCCGCCGCCGACACATCTACGAAGTGGTTTTGACCGTCGTTCCGAAACAGTTTATCGCCCGCGTTATAGTCGCGTTCGGTACGCATCACGGCTGCTTCCTTGCGCTGGTAATTTTTCAGGTTGTGATTAATCAGGAAACAGTCCAGGTCGCCGTCACGGTCGTAGTCGAAAAAGTTAGCCTGCACCGAGTAGCCCGAATCAGCGAGGCCATAGGCGGCGGCGCGTTCGGCAAAGGTGGGCGGGTTGCCCGGTACGTTGGTGGTGTTGATGAAGAGTTGGTTGCGCCGCAGCGAATCGGGCCGGAGGCCGGAGTAGCAGACGTAGATATCGAGCCAGCCATCGGCGTTCACGTCGGCCAGGGTTACGCCGGTTTTCCAGCCGCCTGCCCGCCCGGACACCCCGGCACGGGCGGTAGCGTCGGCGAATTTGAGGGTACCACCGGCTTCGGTCTGGTTCAGGAACAGCTTATTTGGTACCTGATTTCCGGTGAAGTACAGGTCAACGCGCCCATCGTTGTTGAGGTCGCCGGTGGCCACGCCCGCGCCGTTGTAAAAATATTCAAACGCCAGAATATTCTCCTGCTCAGTTTCCGTGAGGGTGTTGGCAAAGGCCACGCCGGTGCTGGCGGGGTCGGTTTTCTCAAACAGGGTACCGCCGTTCTGGCAGGCCACGCAGGCAGTGATAGCAAGCAGGAAAATGGCAGGTTTCATAGGTACGTAAAGATAAAAAAGAAAAGCCCCCCGCCCTAAAGGGAGCCTTTTGGCGCGAACAACTCGTGCGCCAGTAGGCTCCCTTTAGGGCGGGGGGCTTTTCTTACTTTAGTTTTACTTAGTACCCAGAATTCTGCTTCAGGTTTGGATTGGTATCCAGGGCCTGCTGCGGAATGGGGTATACAGCACGGAAATCGGGCGTAGTGCCAGGCTTCTGGTCGAACGGCTTCGTGAATGCACCAAAGCGCACCATGTCGTTCCGGCGCCAGCCTTCCCAGTACAACTCACGGCCACGCTCGGCCAGCAGGTTATCGGTCGTGATTGAGGCCAATGCCGGAGCACCACGCACGGTACGTACCTGGTTTACCAGGCTGGCAGCCGTGGCACCACCCGTGGCAGTACCACCGCGCTGAATGGCTTCGGCTTTCATCAGCAACGCGTCGGCGTAGCGGAAGAAAACATAGTCATTACCGGGGCTATCAGGCCGAACGGGGTCAATGGGGTATTTGATAACCCGGATACCGTTTACCTCATTTGAATAGAGCAGGTTTAGGGCAGGCGTGAAGACCAGCGGGTTACCCGGACGGTCAGTCAACGCTTTGCCTCTCTTATCTACTTGCTGACCGACCAGGAAACCAGCCCGTAGACCAGTCGAGTCGGTCATCATCGGGATGGCAGCACCCCGGCGACCATCAGCCGCATCAAAACTGTTGTAGAAATCGGCCAGGGTTGTGAAGCCGTTCCAGCCACCGCCAAACGGTTGGTTGTAGTGCATGGTCATCCGGTACCGGTTCTGTACGCTACCCGTTGCTGCGCCGCGCTCGTTCTGAATCACAAAGATCAGTTCATCCGACAGCGTGGTGTTGTTCCAGTGGAAGTTATCGAAATACTGACCAACTGGCTCCAACTTGTAGTTCGCCGACGCAATGATGGCATCGCAGTTGGCAATGGCCAGGTTCATGTCAGCAGCGGCAAACGTGAATGGACCAGCAGCCTGGGCTGGGTTGTTGGTAAACACAGCCCGGTTCAGGTAGACTTTTGCCAGCAGAAAACGAGCGGCATCTTTAGTGGCTTTCCCAGGGTTCTTGGTAGCCGACAAGTTAGCAACGGCGTAAGTCAGGTCGTCAATGATGAACTGCGTGGCCTCGGTACGGCTCAACACTTTCGGATTCGAGTCGAAAGTAGCATTGGCTTCCCGGAACGGCACCTGACCGTAGAGATCCACGATGTTGAACATGAAGAACGCCCGCAGAAAACGCGCCTGAGCCTGTACTGAAGCATTATTTGCTTTGGCGGCTTCGGCGGTAACTTCCGTGGTACGGAACAAACCGGTATTCAGGTTGTTCCAGGCACCAATAATCTGGTTGTGGGTGGCATCCCAAGTGTGCTGGTGCAACCGCCGCCAGGTACCGAAATCGTCCCAGTCGGTACCCCGCGTGGGTCCCATCATCTCATCGGTCGAGTGCTCGCCCATCGCATAGGCGTTCGACTGGTCGCTGAACGAGTTCAACTGTTCGTAGGCTCCGTTCAGGAGTTGGTCCAAATTGGCCGAACCGCCTGCGGCAGTGGCAATTGTGGTGGGCCGGTCAAGCACCTTGTCTTCCAGGTTGGTGCAACTGGCCGTGGCGACCAGCAGTGCGCTGGCGGCCAGGATTGGAAATCTGAGTTTTGTGTTCATTTTGTTTAATAAAGTTAAACGACAAGAGATCATAGACAATCTGTTGTTGCTTTAGAAAAACGCTTAAAAACCGGCACTAATCCCCAGTGTGAAAGTGCGGGCCGAGGGGAACGACGTGTAGTCGATGCCCAGCGATGGTACACCTTCGAGCGTTTTGTTTGTGTTTACTTCAGGATCGATACCCGTGTAGCTCGTAAGCACGAACAGGTTTTGGCCCGTCAACGATACGCGCAAATTGCGGATACCGGCTGAGGTAGGCAGGTTGATGGCTTTGCTGAGAACCAGGTTAGACAAGCGCACGAAATCGCCTTTCTCCAGGAACCGCGTTGACACCACGGGGGGATTCAAGCGATTTTCGCCATTGTTGACCACGTCTTTCGTTACGTTACGGCCAATACCTAGGTTCCCCTTAACGAAGATGGCATTCTTCGTATTGTTGTAGAGGTAGTTACCACCGGCACCGGTGAAGAATAACGAGAGGTTGAACCCTTTGTAGCTGAAGTTGTTGGTCAGGCCAAAGTTGTATGTCGGAATAGCCGAACCTACATAAGCCAGTTGCAATGAGGGATCAGTGTACTGACCGAAACCCTGCTCATCGAAGCCTGTGAACGTAGGCATGAAGAACGAGAACAGGGGCCGTCCGCCAACAATCCGTTGGGCGTAAGCGCCCGACAAACCCTGACCGTTAATGCCACCGGCATTGTAAAGACCAGTGAAGTTGGTCACTTCATTTTTGATGAAGGTGGCGTTGGCCGACACATCCCATGTGAAATCACCACCGCGTACTACGTCGTAGTTTACGGCCAATTCCACACCCTGGTTAATGACGTTGGCAGGTAGGTTAATCCAGCGGGCACGGGCCGGAGCAGGTGCGGCATAGAGTGCCTCGAACAGCAGATCGGTCGTGTTTTTGTTGAAATAATCAATGGTTGCCGTCAGACGGCCACCCATGAAACCCAAGTCAGCACCGATGCCGTATTGAGCCGTTTGCTCCCAACGCAGGTTTGCGTTATCAACCAGGTCGCGGTTGGTTGAGTTGTTGTTGGAGTTATACGAGTAACGCACATTGGTGATGTTAGCCGGAAACTCCTGATTACCCGTGATACCGTAGTTGGCCCGGATTTTCATGTCTACACCTTTGCCTTTCAGAAAATTCTCTTCCGATACTTTCCAGCCTGCGGCAAATGACGGGAATGTACCGTACTTGTTGTTCGGCCCGAACTTAGACGAACCATCGGCCCGTACTGTAGCGGTTAGCAGATACTTATCGTTGATGTTGTAGTTTACCCGACCAAAGTAGGACTGCAATTCGCTTTCAATCAAGTCTGAACCAGCTTCAAACGCTTTGTTCTGGCCCTGGTTGTTTACCGCCGTAATGTTGTTGGCAAACGGGAAAACGGCCGTTGACTGAAACAATTGCGCCTGCGTGAAGCTGCCTTTGTTGGCAAACTTCTGGTAGGCAAAACCTGCCAGAGCGTCCAATGAACCGGGGCCAATTTTGCGGCTGTAGTTCAGCGTGTGCTCCAGAATTTGGGTGCTACGAATCCGGTTCTGGATTACGGCCCGACCGGCGTTCTGCGCAATGCTCTCACCGAAGCTGGGCAGGTTACGCTGGATGGACGTGCGCCGCTCCGACACCGAGTTGTCGATACCAGCATTGAGTTTGTACGACAGCCCGTCCGTGATGCGCCACGTTATACCAACGTTACCCAGCGTGCGGCTGGTGTTTCCCACATCGTCGATACCATCCAGCAGTGAAACCGCGTTACGGAAGGCAACGCCATTGGGTACACCAGCGGCATCATAGCCATCGGGGTTGTAGAAACGGCCCTTATCATCGTAGATTGGGTACGTTGGGTTGGCCTGAATGGCAGCCCCAATGATGTTACCCTGATACCCGGCGTTGTCGCCGTTCGGAATATACACGTCGCGAATACCGGCAGTGGTCAACTGCATGTCGATGGTCACTTTATCGTTAAACAGATCGTGCGAGGCGTTGATACGGCCCGTTAGGCGGCTCAGGCCCGATTTTTTGATGATACCCTGCTGATCTGAATAGCCCAACGAGAAATTGTACCGGGTGTCATCGTTACCACCGCCGTAGCTGATGTTGTAGTTCTGCGAGATACCCGTGCGGAAAATCTGATCCTGCCAATCGGTGTTCGACCCGGCACTGTTCACTTTCGTGACATCTATTTTATTTGTTTTCAAAGCGTTCTCATACTCACTTCCTGTGAGCAGGTCGTAACGCTTTAGGGGCGAACTAACGCTGGTATTCACCGACACGTTGAGACTGCGCTGACCCGATTTGCCTTTCTTGGTCGTAATCAGTACAACCCCGTTAGCACCCCGTGCGCCATAAATAGCGGCAGAAGAAGCATCTTTCAACACCGAAATGTTTTCAATATCGTCGGGATTCAAAAATGTCAGCGGGTTACGCGCCGATTGTGAACCCGTACCATTGTCGCGGCCACCGTCTGATACGTCACCACCGTCGAGAGGAACACCATCCACTACATAGAGGGGGTTGTTATTCGAGCGGATCGAGGTGGTACCCCGGATACGGATGTTCACCCCGGCTCCAGGCTCGCCGCTTGAAGGCGTGATCTGGATACCGGCAGCACGGCCCTGAAGCAGTTGCTCCGGTGAAGCAATTACGCCCTTGTTAAAGTCTTTGGTACCGACCGAAACCACGGCACCCGTTGCGTCTTTCACGCGCTGCGTACCATAGCCCACTACTACCACTTCGTTCAGGGTTTTGTTGTCGTCTACCAGCGATACGTCCACCGATTGGCGGTTGCCCACGGTTACTTCCTGCGTCACGTACCCAATAGAACTGAACACCAGCACGCTGGAGGCACCTACACCTGTGAGGCGGTACTTTCCGTCGGCATCGGTTGTGATACCGCGTGTGGCTCCTTTAATCTGTACTGTCACACCGGGGATACCGATGCTCCCGCCAGCGTCGGTGACCTTGCCCGCAACGGTGGCTTCCTGCGCAACAGCAAGCGACGTGTTTAAGAGTAGCAGCAACATAACTGCTACTTTGCATAGGTTCGCAAGTGTACCAAATGCCGACCCGAAGGTGGTGTTGGCAACTCGACCTACTGATGAGTAGGGTTTCTGGTTCATAGACTGGTTAACTTGTTAAAGATGGTTGGTATCCAATTGATTAACAGCGCGTTCAATCGTAAAAGCAAAGCGGTCAAGGGCCTGGAAACATACACGATGGCTAACAATTAGCGGATATGCTTGGCAGGTATTGGCTCATTCGGCTTCTTAATTGCACAATAGCTATTAAGCAGTAGGGCAAATTTACAAGTATACAATCGAAAAATCCTAGACGTGTCTCCTTCCTTTACCAAAAAAATTTATCACATACCCCTCACAGATTGCGATAAAAATGGGTAGATCGTACATAAAAAGCTACCTGACAACCTGCTTTCGGCTATAGTATGAGTAGTTGTACGCCCATTTTAACTGGCCATTGACGGGATCAAATTTTGCGGTCAGCCAAGCTAAAATCAACATCAATCATGGATACCGCGATAACATGGGTTGGCGGTTGTTGAGCAACGTGAGCAGGTAGCGGTTCTTGTTGACTGTCAGCGTACTGATCTGCTTTACCTCCCCCGTTGTCTGGTAGCCACTCTCGCGGCTGGCTACCGCCCGGAAGGCAGCGTCGGGCTGATTCAGCAACACCACACCTTGACAAGCATCAATCATGCCGAGTTGAGGCGTGAAATGCGTGAAATTGCCCCCCAGCACCACATCCTGCCGCCCGTCGTGGTTGAGGTCCTGGCAAGCAATGGCGTTCACGCAGGTCATTTGGGCAGCGGCGGGCAGTTCCTGCACCGTAAACACACCTTTCCCGTTGTTCCGCGCCACCACCGACCGCTGGTAGGTCATGGTTTTCACCTGACAGGCCGCCAGCACCTCCGCCGGAAACAAGTCCTGCAACGTTTTGGCGGCGTAGTCGCTGTGTTTGAGGATTTTGGTCTTCAGAAACGGAAACTGTTCGGCCATTTCGCGCTTTAAAAACACAGGTACGTCCCGCCCGTCAATGGTCTTGGTCATAACCTTGTCCAGGACATCGTTTTTGTCGAAATCATTGATCCAGAGTTTGAGCGGGTGTTCGGCATCGGCCTGGAGCGAAAAATTTTCGCCGATGTTGCCCAGCACCAGGTCGTTGTCACCGTCGTTGTCCAGGTCGGCCACGGCCACGCTGCCCCACATACCGGTCAGGCCGGAGAGGGCCGTGGTCAGTTTGTTGAATTTGCCGTTGGCGTAGCTGAACACCTGCGGGGCCATCCAGTCGCCTACCACCACCAGTTCGCGCTGCTTGTCGCCGTTGAGGTCGGCCCAAACCGCGTCGCGCACCATCCCGATCTGGGTTAGGTCGGGGGCTACGGCGTTGGTCACGTTGGTGAACGTACCAGTGCCGTCGTTCTGCAAGAGGTAACTGGCTGGCGTTCGGCCATACTCTTTAGGGTAGCTGCGGCTGCCCACAAACAGGTCTGAATCTCCATCGGCATCATAATCATTGGCCACGGCCACACCGGTATTCATGGAGGCGGGTGGCAAGGCACGGGCATTGAGGGTAAAATTCCCCCGCCCGTCGTTGCGGTAGAGCCGGTTCATCAGTTCCCGCGAACCGGCCTGTACCTCGTTGCCGCCGCTACCCACAAACAAATCCAGATCACCGTCACGGTCGGCATCGAACAACAGCGCGGCGGTGTCTTCCAGGTCGTTAAATTCGGCAAAGACCGGTTGGGCCGACTTGGTAAACCCCGCCCCGGTTTGCAGGTACAGTTGCCCGGCCTGCCCTTTGGCACCGCCAATATATACGTCCTCACGCCCGTCGCCGTTCACATCGCCGATGGCCGCTTTGGGGCCTTCCATCGAGAGCTTCATCGGTATGTTTCGTTCGTCGAAAAAATCCTCGTACTTGTTCTCCCGGTGGGCCTCGAACAACGCAGGTACGTTGCTGAACAACCCCGCCGGGGGGGCCGGTGCCCCCACAACCGGCCTTTGCACAGAGCCGCTGTGGGCCAGGGTGAGCGTGGTGTTAGTTTGGGGGCGCAACACCACGCTCACGCGCCCATCGGGCCAGACAACGCGCAGGGAATCAAGCTGTTTAGCACTTCCCAGTCCAATGGTTTGCGGGTATTCGGTGCTGGACTGAAATCCGCGCGATGGTGCCAAATAGCGGCTGATGATCTGCTTCCCCACAAACACTTCTATTTTGGCCCCGATGGCAAACGTATTCTGTCCCGTGCCCCGCAGGTTTACGCGCAAAAACCGGTGGTCGGTGGCCTGCTTCTCGGTGTGGTTTTGGTACACAAAGCAGGGCTGATTCACGTTATTGACCACCAAATCCAGGTCGCCGTCGTTGTCGAGGTCGGCGTAGGCGGCCCCGTTCGAGAACGAGGGTTCGTCCAGCCCCACGGCGGCGGCAGTTTCGGTGAACCGCAGGTTTTTATTGTTTCGGAAAAAACAATTCGGAATGGGCCGGGAAGGCATGTTTTTTACAATTTCATCGAACTGTTTTTTCTCGCCCGAAAGCACCATTTTCTGGGCCATTTCGTTGGCAAAAAAATCGATAAAATCCTGGTCAATCACGTCGTTATAAATGCCGTTGCAAACGTAAATGTCGTTGAACCCGTCGTTGTCGGCATCGAACAGCAGCGCACCCCAACTCCAGTCGCTGGCGGCCACCCCGGCGTAGTTAGCCACCTCGCCAAAGGTGCCGTTGCGGTTGTTGAGTTGGAGGCAGTTTTGCTGCAACTGGTTGTAAAAACCCTTCTCCCGTTTCAGATTGGCCACATAGAACGTCTCGAACGAAGCCGTAGTCTTGAGCCGGGTTTCGTCGCGGGGGAGCATTTCGGTGGTAAACAGTTCGGGGTAGCCATCGTTGTTGATATCGCCCATATCGGCCCCCATCGAGGCAATGCTGAGGTGCGCCATCCGCTGCTCAATTTCTTCTTTAAACGTGCCGTCTTTTTGGTTGATATACAGATAATCTTTCTCGAAAAAATCGTTCGACACGTAAATATCGGGCCACTCGTCGCCGTTCACGTCGCCCACGGTTACGCCCAGGCCAAAACCAATTAAACTGCTGTAAATATTAGCGGCTTGCGTCACGTCGTGGAAACCGCCGCGCCCGTCGGCGGTGGGGGGGCCATCGTTGCGCATGAGCCGGTCGCCGCCGCCTTTCAAAAAATCTTTTACCGGCCAGTCTTCGGCCCGTAGGTTCCGGTTGTTTTCAAAGTTGAGCGTGTTGACGGGAATGAAACTGTTGTTCAGAATATAGCAGTCCAGATCCCCGTCTTTGTCATAGTCCAGAAAGGCGGCGTGGGTGGTGTAGCCGTTCTCGTCCAGGCCGTAGCGTTTGGCTTCTTCCTTGAACACAGGTACGTTGTCGGGGCCGTTTCCCTGGTTGATATACAGTTCCTTGCGCTGGTCTACGCCTTTCTGAAACCCGGCATTACAGACGTACATATCCAGCCGCCCATCGGCGTTAATGTCTACCATCACCACGCCGGTGCCCCATTTGCTGGTGCCGCCTACGCCCGCCTTTTGGGTCACGTCGTCGTATTGCCACGCCCCGCCGGGCTTTGTTTTGTTGAGGTAGAGCTTGTTTGACCCCATGTTGGACGTGAAATAGATGTCGGGCAACCCGTCATTATTCACGTCACCGATGCCCACGCCGCCGCCGTTGTAGAAATTTCGGTAGTTGAAAATATTGAAATCAGCCCGGTTTTCTACTTCGTTCTGAAACGTGATACCAATAGCCTGGTTGTCCATTTTCTCGAACAGCGTATCGGCTTTTTTGGTCGAACAGGCGGCTGAGAGCAGCAGCAGGGCAAACAGGCCGACGCGGCGGCTCAGGTACGTTAGGCAGGAAGATTTCATGGGAGCATTACGGGTACGCATTCCCAAAGTTAACGCCAATCTTGCGCACCGTTGGCTAAAGCCAACGGCAAATATGAAAAGTCCCTGCGGGACTTCATTTTGCCAGTCCCGGCGGGACTTTTCACTTTTGCCGCTGGCTTTAGCCAACGGGCAACCGGCAAATCCTGTTTTTTTCCAGATAAGGGCATACGTCCTAAATTTATCGTCCCGATGCACTGTTCTTACGGTGTGTGGTTCGCTTTCCGAGCCACCACCAAGCTGTACCAATTATGACCACAACTGCCCCTTTGCTGGCTGCGCCCCCCCTGTTCGAGGGCGATTTTTTTACCGACACCACCCTCCGCACCCTCTACGCCACCGATGCGTCGGCCTACCGCGAGTTGCCGCAAGCCGTGGCCATTCCGCGCTCGGTAGCCGATCTGAAAGCGTTGATTCAACTGGCTCGGCAGCAGCGCGTTACGCTCATTCCGCGCACCGCAGGTACGTCGTTGGCGGGGCAGGTGGTGGGCAACGGCATTGTGGTCGATGTGTCGAAATATTTTACGAAGATTCTGGAATTGAACGTGGCCGAACGCTGGGTGCGGGTGCAGCCCGGCGTAATCCGCGACGAACTGAACCTGTTTCTGAAGCCGCACGGCCTGTATTTTGGCCCCGAAACCAGCACCGCCAACCGCGCCATGATGGGCGGCATGGTGGGCAACAACTCCTGCGGCTCCAACTCCATCGTCTACCGCGCCACCCGCGAACATACCCTGGCCGTAAACGCCCTGCTGGCCGATGGCTCGGAGGTGACGTTTGGCCCCCAAAGCGGCTGGGACTACACCAAAGCCGTGAGCGAAGCCAGCCGCAAAAACGGTTCGGCGAGTTTGGCCGACCGAATTTTGCTCCAGACCAATGCCCTGCTGGCCAACGCCACCAACCAACACGAGATACGTACCCAGTTCCCCAAAGCCAGCATTGAACGCCGCAACACCGGCTACGCGCTTGACGAACTGCTTAACTGCGAGCCGTTTACGGAAGGTGGCGAGCCGTTTAATTTCTGCAAACTCATTGCCGGGTCGGAGGGAACGCTGTGTTTCATGACCGAAATTACGCTGAATCTGGTGCCGTTGCCGCCCGCCGTGCAGGGGTTGGTGTGTGTGCATTGCCACAGCATAGACGAGGCCCTGCGGGCTACGCTGGTGGCCCTCAGGTACGGCCCCCAAGCCGTGGAACTGATTGACGACCTGATTCTGGAACGGGCCGACACCAACGCCGCCCAACGCGCCAACAGCTTCTTTGTCCAGAAAACGCCCACCGATGGGTTCCCCATTATTCTGGTGGTAGACCTCTCCGGCAACACCCGCGCCGAGGTAGAGGCGGCGGCGGCGAAAATGGAAACCGACATGCGAACCGCCGGGCTGGGCTACCACTACCCACTACTGTTTGGCGACGACACCAAGAAAATCTGGACCCTCCGCAAAGCCGGGCTGGGTCTGTTGGGCAACCTCCCCGGCGATGCCAAAGCCGTGGCCGTGATTGAAGATACCGCCGTGGATGTCAACGACTTACCGGCCTACATTCGGGAGTTTAACCAGATTCTGAAAACGCATAACATGGCCTCGGTACATTACGCCCACGCCGGGTCGGGCGAGTTGCATTTGCGGCCCATCATTAACCTGAAAACTACCGAAGGCCACCGCCAATTCAGGATGATTGCCCAGGAAATTGCCACGCTGGTCAAAAAATACAACGGCTCCCTCTCCGGCGAACACGGCGACGGGCGGCTACGCGGCGAATTTATTCCGCAGATGGTGGGTGCCCACAACTACGAACTGATGCGGCAGGTGAAGCACCTCTGGGACCCGGAAGGCGTGTTCAACCAGGGCAAAATTGTGGACACGCCGCCCATGGACACGTACCTGCGCTACGAAGCTGACCAGCAAACGCCTGATTTTCAGACCTATTTTCGGTATAACGACCAAAACGTGCTGCAACACGCCGAGCAATGCAACGGCTCCGGCGACTGCCGCAAAACTGAACTCAGCGGCGGTACCATGTGCCCCAGCTACATGGCCACCCGCAACGAAAAAGACACCACGCGGGCGCGGGCCAACATTCTGCGCGAATTTTTGACCCGGTCGCCCAAAGAAAACCGGTTCGATCACGAGGAAATCAAAGCCGTATATGACCTGTGCCTCTCGTGCAAAGCCTGCAAAACCGAGTGCCCTTCCAACGTGGACGTGGCCAAGCTGAAAGCCGAATTTTTGCAACACTATTACGATGCCAACGACATCCCGATTCGCTCGTGGCTGGTGGCCAATTTTGCGCGGCTGTCGGCGTTGGCCAGCTACGTGCCCTGGGCCTGGAACGCCGTGCTGGGTACGCCCGCCCTGCGCCGGGTGGCCAACCGGCTGGTGGGTTTCCACCCCGACCGCACCATGCCCGCCATGCACCCCCAAACGCTGAAACAGTGGTTTAAGGGCCGGAAAGCCCCAGGTACGTTGCCCAAACCGGGTTATACCGTACACTTTTTCTGCGACGAGTTTACCAATTTCAACGACGTGCCGGTGGGCCAAAAAGCCGTTTTGTTGCTGGAAAAACTGGGCTATACCGTGCTCATGCCCACTCACGGCGAAAGCGGGCGGGCGGCCCTCTCGAAAGGAATGCTCAAATACGCCAAAACGCTGGCCGAGCGCAATGTGCGTGCCCTGCGCCCGATCATCACCGACGACGTGGTGCTGGTGGGGCTAGAACCATCGGCCATCCTGACGTTCCGCGACGAGTACCCCGATTTGGTAGCTGCCCCGTTGGCCGACGATGCCCGCTACCTGGCCGAACGGACGTTTACGTTTGAAGAGTTTATGGCCCGCGAACTGGATGCCAAACGCATTGACCCACAGGCGTTTACCGACGAAAAACGGCTGATAAAACTTCACGGTCACTGCCAGCAAAAAGCGGTGTCGTCGCTGGTGCCGGGCAAACGGATTTTGTCGTTGCCGAAAAATTATTCGGTCGAAATCATTCCGTCGGGGTGCTGCGGCATGGCGGGGTCGTTTGGGTATGAGAAAGAGCACTACGCCGTGTCGATGCAGGTGGGAGAACTGGTGCTGCTGCCCGCCGTGCGCGGGCTGGCCCCGGAGGTCATTATTGCCGCCGCAGGTACGTCGTGCCGCCATCAGATTCACGACGGGGCGCAACGCCGGGCCAAACACCCCGCCGAAATTTTGTACGAAGCCCTACGGTAGTTCGTTTCAGTTTTATTTCGGTGGAACACGCTTAGTTTTACACCATTGTTTGACCCTTGCCCGCCCATCGGGCAATTTTTACCCATTTATCACTTCATGAAAAAACTCCTTCTTGGTGCCGCCTGTTTGCTTGCGTGGCAGGGCATGGCCCAACCCCTTTCCGGCACCGCCACGGCTACTGGCTACGACCCCCGTGCGCTGTTTCACCCGTTGTTCAACATGCAGCCCGGCAACGACTACCGCACCGGCGGCGGTGCCCCCGGCCCCCGCTACTGGCAAAACCGCGCCGACTACAAAATCAACGTCAGCCTGGACGACGTGCAGCAAACCGTGACGGGCGAGGTAGAGATTACCTACAAAAACAATTCGCCGGAGGCCCTTACCTACCTCTGGCTCCAACTGGATCAGAGTGCGTTCAGCGACTCGTCGAGGGCGGCAAAGACCACGCCCATTCAGGGCGGGCGGTTCGGCAACAAAGATTTTTCCGGTGGGTACGTTATCAGTAGCGTACAGGTAGAGCAGGGTACGCGGAAATTCGCGCCCGCCAACACCTTCATTACCGACAGCCGGATGCAGATTCGGCTGGCCGAACCCCTAAAGCCAGGCGGCGACGTGGTGAAAATGAAGATTGCTTATTCGTTCAAAATTCCTGACGATGGCTCGGACCGGATGGGGCAACTCAAACGCCGCGACGGCATCATCTACGAAATTGCGCAGTGGTACCCCCGGATGTGCGTCTACGACGACATTGAGGGCTGGAACACGCTGCCCTACCTGGGCGCGGGCGAGTTTTATTTGGACTACGGCGACGTTGAGTTTGCCGTGAACGTGCCCTGGGATCATATTGTGGTGGGATCGGGCGAGTTGCTGAATGCCGCCGAAGTACTTACCACCGAGCAACAAAAACGACTGGCGCAGGCCCGCCAAAGCGACAAAACGGTGCTGATCCGAACCAAAGAAGAAGTGACCAACCCCACCACTCGCCCCAAACAATCGGGGCGGCAGACGTGGCGGTTTCGGTGCCTGAACACCCGCGACGTGGCCTGGGCTTCGTCTAAAGCGTTTGTCTGGGATGCGGCCCGGATCAATTTGCCGAGCGGCAAAAAAGCCTTGGCCCAGTCGGTGTACCCCGCCGAAAGTGGCACCAACGACTCCTGGAACCGTTCGACCGAATATGTCAAGCACAGCATCGAGTTCTATTCGGGTTATGTCTTTGAATATACGTACCCGGTGGCCACCAACGTGGCCGGCGTGGTGGGCGGCATGGAATATCCCGGCATCGTGTTTTGCCAGCACAACGCCAAAAAAGACGGCCTCTTTGGCGTAACCGACCATGAGTTTGGCCACAACTGGTTCCCCATGATTGTGGGTAACAACGAGCGCAAATACGCTTGGATGGACGAGGGATTCAACACGTTTATCAACTTTCTTTCGGCCAAAGCGTTCAACAAAGGCGAGTACAACCGGGAGCGCGGCACGATGCATGACCTGGCCCCCGCGCTGTATGGCCCCGCCGAGCCGATTATGACCATCCCCGACGTGCAGGCGGCCCCCAACCTGGGCATTTTGGCCTACTACAAACCCGGCATTGGGTTGCGGTTGCTGCGCGACAATATCCTCGGCCATGACCGGTTCGATTTTGCGTTCCGGCAGTATGTGGCCCGGTGGGCGTTTAAGCACCCCACCCCGCACGATTTTTTCCGCAGCATGGACAACGGTGCGGGCGAAGACCTGGGCTGGTTCTGGCGCGGCTGGTTTTTCGAGACCTGGAAGCTCGATCAATCCGTGAAGGGCGTGACCTACACCGACTCGGCTCCCGAAAAAGGGTCAATCATCACCATCGAAAATTTGGATAAACTGGCCATGCCCGCCGTGGTGGAAATTCAGGAGACTAACGGCAAAAAAACCCGCATGACCCTGCCCGTGGAAATCTGGCAACGGGGCGGCACCTGGAGTTTCGGGGCCAAAACCACCTCTACCGTAAGCCGCGT
>JAYUKZ010000121.1:0-15931 GCA_043763995.1 Fibrella sp. | reverse complement strand
CCGCCACCCAGCAAAATATACGGGTTGTTATACCAGTTGGTATCGGCCTGAACCGGCGCGGCTGACGGGGCAACCGCCAGTTCTTTCCCCACCTCAATGCCCGACAAAAGCATCAAATCGGCCCCCTGTTTTGCGTTCAGACTGACAGTCAACGCGTAGGTTTTTTGGGCTGGGAACGTACCTGTCAGTTCATAAACGCCCTTGCCCGTTGGTTTCACAGCGAAGGTCAGTTTGGCCTCGCCGGGGCTACTGATCGTCAACGTCGCCCCCTCGACGGGCTGATTGGTGTTGAACTCATTGATGTACAGGCGCATCGTGCCCGCTTCGCCCGGTTTCAGGGGATCGTAGTGCAACACCAATTCATACTTATCCGATACGGCTTGCGTGACAAAATACGCCCGGCCTGCTCCGGCAGTAGTTTTGGCCGCGCTGTGATCTTCGCCTCCATGCGCAATGGCGGGTTGGCCGGTTATTCCCAGCCAGAAAATCAGCCCCATCAGGGCCGAAAATAGCGTTAGCCTGTTCATAAATTTCCCGTTAAGTAATTGATCGTCAGCAGCGACTGATTATAGTTTCGTAACACGTCGAGGTAGCGTTGGCGGATGGCGTAGGCTTCGTTGATGGTACGGAGAAAGCTGAGGTAATCGACTTGTCCGGCGGCAAACAGTCGGCGGGCGGTAGTGATGAGGTCGTCGGACTGGCGCAGGCCCGTGGTTTCGTAATAATCGAGGGAGGTCCGGTATTTGAGAAAATCGCCCTGGGCTTGCTGCACATCCACGGCCAGCGTTTGCCTCTGAGCCGCCGTGCGTTGCCGGGCCAGTTGCAGCCCCGTTTGGGCGGCTACCGTGCGGCTACGGTACTGCCTGAACCAGACCGGCAGCGTCAACCCGAACCGGAACCGGAGTTGCGCGGGCGTTTCCTTCGATCCTTGATTGTAATAACCAACCATGATGCCGGGCAGCGACCGGGCGCGTTCCAGCCCGATCTGGGTTTCGCTGAGGGCCTCGGTTTGCCGCAAAAACGCCAGCGACGGATTTTGGCCCAGCACAAGCGAATCGGCCAGCGAATTCATCAAGGCAAATGCCGGTTGGTTGCGGGTCAGCCCGGCCACCTGCACCGAATCAGTACGGGCTGCCGGTCGGAAGGCCGCACCCCCGTCGCCACGGTTCGATCGCCCCGTTAGCCGCTGCAACTGCCGGGCGATGGTCTGCACGTCGGCGTGGGCCTGGGCCAACTGGTTTCGGACTTCGCCCGCCTGGGATTCAGTAAACGTTTTGGCGAGGTAATCAATCTGTCCGGCGGCAAACTGGCGACCCGCACTCAGCCGAAGCTGGTTATACAAACTGTCCTGAAACTGAAATTGCCGCCCCACCGCATCGGCATATTGCAAGGCCAGATACAGCAGGCGAACCCGGTAACGGAGGTCATTTTCGGTAATGCGTTTCTCGGTCTGGGCTAAACCAATTTGCTGATTTTGAACCTGATACTGTCGCTTATAAACCATCGGCAACTGAAACGATTGATTGACCCCAATGGTGTAAAATCCCCCCGTCGGGCTATCGGTAAACACGTCCAGATTCGGGATCGTGTAGCTGCCGTTGAGCAGTTGCTGGTTCTGCCGGATGCTCAAATCCGAAGCCCGGATTGCCGGGCTGTTGGCCAGCACGAGGTCAACAACTTCAGCTTCCGAAAGCGGGGTCTGAGCAAGCGCACTGGAAGCTAATTGCCAGCAACATACCAAAAAAAGGAGTCGTTTCATCAGTTAAGGCAGATGTCAATCTATTCGTTTATGTCTTGATAGACAATTGATTATGACTCCTTAAATCCAGTCCAACGGATTGCGGTCGGTCCGCCGCTCCGGTCGGTCCGCCGGTTCGGCACCAGTTCGGCTGTTCGTGTTTTGGTTTCGGTAGGTGGTTGGTGTCAGGCCTGTAATAGATTTAAACTGATTGGTCAGGTAGGCCGCGCTGCTGTAGCCCAACTGCCGGGCAATATCGCTGATGGGCAGTTCGTCGTAACTGAGCAGTTCTTTGGCCCGCTCCACGCGCTGCATGATCCAGAATTTCTCGATGGTCAGGTTCTCTGTTTTGGAAAAAAGATGGCTCAGGTGCGCGTAGTCTAGCCCCATGTGCTCTTCTAGATAGCTCGACAGGGCGGTACGCAGTTCGGGTATTTGTCCGTTTTGAATCAGTCCGATGATAAGCGTCTTTATTTGACTGACAATCCGCGTTGTCTTGTCTGTCAGCAGCGCAAAACCATGTTCACGCAGCACCGAATCGATAAGGACGAGATCAACGGGTGAGCTTTTAGCGGTTTGGCCGTCGATAATTACCCGCCCCAGTTCCACCTGTACTACGTTGTGTCCCAGTCGTTCCAGTTCTGTTTGTACAACCCTTATGCAGCGGTTGCACACCATGTTTTTGATGAAAAGTTCCTGAGTAGTCATACGAAACCTGTTGGCCCGGCAATAGTTGGTAAGGAAAACGTTGCCAGGTACGTACCTGTTAAATTTCCTCTTTCACCGCCCCGCACTTGAGCATCTTATCCCCATAATAGGGGTTGCGGACTTCCTTTTTGTCGCTCAGCCACGAAGCCCCCTTCCCTTCTGCGGCCATTGGGCAGAACTGCACGTAGGCTGGTGCAACCTTCTGGCTGGCGGATTTGGTAAATTTTGTCAGCGTAATCATGCTCGTCGAAAGGCTTTCGAAGGCCTCTCGCTGCACGTCAATATCAGTTGTCTTACTGATGATGGTGGCTTTTTGGCGGGCGTTGAGCAGCACTTTTTTGTTAGCCGCCCATGGTTTGCCAACGGTCACAGTGGACAGTGCCGTTGAAAGTGCCGCTGCGTTCAGCTTGGCTTTGGCGGCATCGGTGGCGACCAACGCGTCTTTTAGGGAGTAATAAGCCGTTAATGCGGTTGTGGTGGTTTGGGCCGAAGCGGCCAGCGTGGTGAGCAAAAAAGCCAGGAAGGCCACGGCGATAGAGACAGTTTTCATGGTTTCTGATTGGTTTTAACGTACCTGGTGTGTTACAATTTTTTTTCCCACTCCGTAATGAGCCGGTTGTTTAGCTGGACGTAGTCGGTGAATTTTTCCTGCTGCGCCACGGTGGCCGACTGTCTGGCGGCGGCAATGGCCTCGCGGTAATTGCCGGTGCGAGCCAATAGTTTGGCCTGTAGATGTAAATAGTTGAACGCCGGTTTAAGCGCAACCGCCCTTTTTGCCCAGATCAGTGCCTGTTTTGGGTCTTTTTCCTGCTCGAAATAATAGAGCGCAGCCTGGTAGAACAACCCCGGCTTTTGTTCTTTTTTTGCATCGATCCGATCCAGAATTTCGGCAGTAATACGCTCGTCGGCGTTGCTCTTTATCGGAAACTGAACCGACGTGTTGGCCCAGTTGAGGCAAAGCGTTGCCGCGTTTCGAACCAGCGTTTGCACCTCAATGGTGAACGATTCGTAAAACCGGGCCGACGAATCTGGCCTGACCGAAAACCGCAGCACGTCGCTTTTTTCGTCGTATCCGTCCAGGCCATGCCCGCCTGTCTGTTTGTTCAAAATCACCGTCCAGGTCGTTTTATCGGGAATCGTAAACAGTGAGTAACTACCGGCAGCGAGCCGTTGGCCTGCCACAGTCACAGAGTCGGAAACCGTCAACGTGGTGGCATCGGAAGCACCAGTGCGCCATAGTTTGCCAAAGGGCACCAGCCCCCCAAAGATGATACGCCCTTTCGCCGCCGGACGTGAGTACTCGACGGTCAGGTCGGTGAAACCTATTTTTTGTTTAACCGTTGCCGGGGGCGACGGTTCGGGCAAGCTGAGTTGGGCCACCGCCAACTGAGTTGTCAGCAAGCCAATCAGCAGCAGAACTCCAGGTACGTTGCGCATGGCCATCATTGTTTAAGCACAATGCCATTGGGTTTTTTGCCCACTGCAATGTCGTTGAGTTTGGTGCGCGTCGGTACATTCACAACCGAGACCGTGGCCGCACCCTGATTGGTTACGTAGGCGGTTCGGCCGTCTTTGGTGAAGGCAATGGCATGGGCATCGAGGCCGGTTGCCACTTCGGCATGTTTCATCCAACCACCGTTCATCCGCTCGAAGATGACCACCTTCGTTCCTGTTCCGGCTTGGCTGACCCACAGTTCATTACTGATCGGATTGTAGGCCGCGTAGCCCGGCGTAAAGCCCAGTTTTACCGTTTCTACCACGCTCAACGTACCCACGTCAATTACGCTGATGCTCTGGCCTTTTTCGTTATCGACGTACATCCGGCCATCGGTACCGGGCCAGGCACCCACCGGGTCGTCGCCCACCGCAATTGTTTTGGCCACTGATTTATCACTTACTTTAATGACCGAAACTGTGTTGCTCATGCCGTTGGCCACAAAGGCGTACAAGCCATTGCTCGACATCGTGACTTCAGCGGGTTCCTTGCCTACGGCAATAGTGTTTTTCAAAACCATCGTGGCGGCGTTGTAGACCAACACTTTTCCGGAATCGTCCATTTGCGAGGTCCAAATTTCGGAGCCATCGGGCGAAAACACCGCGTTGTGGTTCATTACCGGCGTTTGCTGATTGGTTGTCAACAACCCTTTTTGCGCGTCCAGAACCAGCACACGGCCTTTCATGCTGGCACTACCGCCCGTATGACCGGCACTCAGATCCATGCCCGGCACGCCCACACCTAGTTTGGTGCCATCGGGCGAGAGGTAGATATGGTGCGGCCACATAACCATGCTGTTCATGTCCATATTTGCCATGTTCTGCGTGGAGGGCTGACCCAGCGAGACCGTCTCTTTTACCTGGTTAGTGGCCAGATCGATGACCGAAATACTGTTACTTTCGGCATTGACCACATAGGCAGCCGGGTACGTGACGCTCAACTCGGTTTGAGCCGGATTCATGTTGTGCATGTCGTGCATGTTGCACCCGGCAACTACCGGCAACAGCAGCACAGCCACCGGCAGAGCGGTTGGCCAATTCGACTTTTTCATACGAAAAAAGATGTTTAAAAAGGTGAATGCATTTTTGAAAAGGTGCGACTCGGCCAGTATCCAGCGCGTGGTTCAGCCGATAGCCAACACAGAAAACCCGCCAACCGGGATGCGGGGGCATCCGTTGACGAGAAACAGGTTCAGGATGGGGCCTAAATTAGCCAGGTACAGTGGGAAGCAAGCCGAAAACGCCCGGTTTGGTGGAGCGGGTCGTGGGCAACGGGTCGGGTGGCTACCCATACGTTGGCATGTAGCGAACGTATGGGTAAAAAATGGTACGCTAAATTTACCGGAAACACCGCAAGAATTGGTGCGGTTTGCGCAAGCTGATCGACCTGCGCATTACTGACATCGATGTGCTGATACGTCAGCGTAGTTTTGCAACAACCGCCGCGTTTCACCGAGGGGCTGTTGGTTGGTAAGGCCGTCGGGTCGTTTGGTTGGCAGGTACGTTTGCAAACCTGCTGACTCAAGAGGGTGGTTTTAGAATACCCCCGCATCAGGCACCAGTGTTCGACCACCCCAACGCCAATGCCACTCACCAGCACCTGAAGGGCTAGCCAAAGGCAAAAAAGACGTTTAAACGAGGACGTTTTCATCTGGTGGTACTTTTTACAAGTGCAAATCTACTGCCTTTACACAAGGAAAGTGTTACAGGATTGTGTCGGCTGCTTACAAGATTCGTTAAACGTGCCAATCGAAATAGTTAGCAGTGTAACGAAAAAAAAATGTCCGGCTTTTGTTGTAACAACGGTTTACAGGGAACCTTTGTTTGGTAAGATTAAAACACAATTTTGCATAAAAAAAAGAATATTCACTTATAACCCGCTATAAATTAGCATTTTACGATTCTGTGAATATAATTTTGCGGTGTCAACCAAAACGAAAAACATCATGGCCATTGCCAAACAATTTCTGAAAAGTAAGCCCGTTGCCAAAGTGACATTTGAACTGCCCGCCCAGGCCGCCCCAAATGCCAAAATGGTTGCGCTGGTAGGCGAATTCAATGACTGGGACGTGTCGGCCCAACCGCTGAAAAAACAGAAAGATGGCTCGTTTAAAGCCACCCTCGAACTGCCCGTAGGCACCGAATACCAGTACCGGTTCGTGATTGACGGCCAAACCTGGGAGAATGATTGGGCGGCAGACAAGTATGTAGCCAGCCCGGTTTCGGCAGACGAAAACTCGGTGGTGGTGCTGTAAAAAGTTAAGAGTTAAGAGTGAAGAGTTGGCTGACGCATACCAATTCTGCATCGGCCAACTCTTCACTCTTAACCCTTCACTCTTAACTCTGAAAGCTATCCGACTCCACGTAGGCGCGAATCAGGGCCATTTCGCCGTCTTTGCCGGGGAGTGAATTGCCGTGCTCCATGCCGTAGATGAACGAGCGGTTGCTGGCTTTAGCCTTGTCGTAGATGTGCTTGAAAATGTTTTTGTAGTTTATTTCGCCCGTGGTGGGTTCATTCCGGCCAGGGTTGTCGCCGATCTGGAAATACGCAATCTCGTTCCAGGCCATGTCGATGTGGGGGATGATGTGGCCCTCGTTGCGCTGCATGTGGTAGATGTCGAACAGAATTTTGCAGACGGGGCTGTTCACGGCGCGGCACAGGGCGTAGGTCTGGTCGGAGGTGCGCATGAACAGGTCGGGCGTGTCGCTCAGGGGTTCCAGCACCATCACCAGCCCTTCCGGGGCCAACAGATCGGCCCCGCGCCGGAGCACGTCGATCACGTTACCGGTCTGGATGCCGATGGGCAGGTTTCGTTCGTAAAAACCCGGCACCACGGTGGTGAGTTTGCCGCCGCAACGTTTAGATGTTTCAAGAGCTTTGCGGGCGGTATCAACGAAATTATCGACGAATTCTTTCTTACCGGTCGTGAACGAGGTTTTCCAGTTGTTGCCCGTTTCGAACACAAAAACGCCCATTTTGAGGCCCAAACGGGCCATTTCGGCACCCATCTTCTCCTGCAACGCCGGTGTGCGGTCCATCATGCCGTTGTCTTCCACGGCGGTAAACCCCTGGTCAGCCATAAACTTTAGCTGGTCGAGGGGGTTTTTCCCGGCGTTGTTTTCAAACATCCCGATGTGCGGCGCATAGTCGAGTTTAAACTTGTTTTTCCCGACAGCAATTGACCCTGCAATCGGAGCAGACACGGCAACCGACGTACCTGCCAGGGCTACACCCGATGCACCGAGGGCTGTTTTTAGAAATTGACGACGTGGAGACGACATACGCTTGTGGGGTTTAGGAACCGGATGGATTGGTTAGCCGAAGAAGCCTGCCGGGGTCAATATTTACTGTTTCTTCAACGTAGCCAGGTACTCTACCAAATCAACCAGTTCCTGCGTGGTCATGGCCTCTTGCAAGCCCGATGGCATGAGCGACGAATCGGTTTTTTTGATCGAGACCACGTCGGCCATTTTGTAGTTTTGCACCAGCCCGCCGGGGAACCGCATCTGCAAATCGGTCTCGGTTTTGCTCGACACGATGCCGGTCATGTTGCTTCCGTCTTTGAACTTCACGTCGTACCCTTCGTAGCCAAAGCTGATGCCCGCGTCGGGGTAGAGAATGGCCAGATACTGCCCGTCTTTGCCCAGTTTCGAACCAATCTCGCTCAGTTTCGGCCCAAAATTCTGCCCTTCGGCATTGACTTGGTGGCACACCGAGCAGTTGTTTTTGTACACCGCCAGCCCGCGTGATGCCTCGCCGTTCATGGCCAGCAGTTCGGTAATGCCGGGGAGTTTCTTGCCCGTTGCAGCCGCACTGCCAGCGGTGGTGTTGTCCAGATAACTAGCCGCTTCCGTGCGGATGGTCTTGCGCCAAGCCGAAGCTACCCCCTGGTAGGCTACTGGTTTTAAGTCGCCCGAAATTTGGCCGCTTTTGAGCAGTTCGATTACCATGTCTTCGCCGTTTTGGCTGCCGCCCAGGGCACGGGTGGCTTCGCGGCGCAGGGGCATGGGGCGTTTGGTATCCAGGGCAACGGCCTTCAAAACAGCCAACGAAGGGCCGCTACCGACGTACCTGAGGGCCGAAAGCATACTCTGAGCGGCTTCCTGCTCGTTTCCGTTGATGGTTTCCCAGGCCAATGCCAGGCCGTTTTGCTTCAGCAATTGCCGCGCCGCATCCCGACCTATATTATCAGAGGGTTTCAGCACGGCCAGTTGGCGGAGGCGGGTATTTTCAGTGGTGGGTTCGTAGCGTTGCACCAGTTCCATGTATTCGGTGGTACCATAGGTCTGGTCGAGCAGGCTCTGCAACGCCCGCGAGGCGGCGGGGCTGCCCAACACAAAGGTAGGGTCGAGGTGGCGAAGGGCCAGTTTAGTTACGTCGGGGTTGTTTTGGTCGGCAATAAGTTGTAGCAGTGCGTTCGATTTTTCAACCTTGCCGGGGTTGAAATCGAAGGCACGGAAGTAGCGTAGCCGGTTTTCCAGGGGCAACGTTTTCTCCCCCGCTAGTTGGGCCAACAGTGGCACCGATGCCGCCGTGCGGGCACGCCAGATCACGTCGCGCCCACCGGCGTTGGCCAGGGGGTTGTTGTTCAGGAGTTGCAGGTAAGCCGCATAGTAGCGGTCCCACTGCCCTTCGGCCCCAATACCCAGGGCTTCCAGATACCAGCGGTCGGTACCGGTGTGCTGCCCGGCCAGTTGTGCCCAAAGGGCCGGGGCTTCAGGGGCCAATTGCCCGTTGGCGCGGGCATGGCGCAGGGCCAGGGCGCACTCCCGACGTACCTGGGGGTCGGGGTCGTTGACGAGTTGTTTCACGCACCCAATCACGTCCAGTTGCTGGGCGCGGGCGGCGCGGAGGGCCGTGATGCGCAGGTCCGGGTTGGCATCGTGCAGGGCTGCGTCAATGTATTTTTTGCCCGATTTGGGCAATTGACTCAGCAGCCACAGCGCACGGGCCTTCATGCGCGGGTTGTTGGCGGTTTGGTAAAGAGTCTTCAGGGGTTTTTCGGCCCGTTGGCCCAAGTTGTGCAGAGCTGTCCAGCCCAGGTAACGGGCCGACATGTTGGGGCTTTGCAGGGCCGAAATAGCCCCTTCAATACTGGAAACGTCCATTTTGGGTACCGACCACGCCGAGTTGGTGGGCGCAAGGCGGAACACCCGCCCCCGGTCCTGGTCGCCGGCCTGATGCCCGCCCACGCCGGGGTCATACCAGTCGGCCACCAGCAACGAACCATCCGGGGCCACGCACACATCCGAAGGCCGGAACCACTGGTCGCGAACGCCTTCTACAAGGGGAGCAATGGTGGCGGTGTAGCCCGCGCCCGACTTTTGGGTGGGGTAGGCCCGCACCACGTTCGGCCCCGCGTCGCAGTGGATTACCTGGTTCTGGAACGTACCTGGCAACAGCGAGCCTTCATAAACCAGAATACCCGTGGGCGAACCGGCCCCGGTCTGGAGCAGGTTTGGCACCACGCCGGGGTCGTTCAGGTGCCAGTGGCGTTCGGGAATGGTCTTTTCCAGGTTGGTGCGGTTGGCGTTCCAGCCCGCCCCGGTCATCTCGTCGGTGTAGCCGTAGTTGCCGTATTCCATCACGTAATTAATGCGAACACCTTTGTTACCATCGTCGTCGTTGTCCGACTGCCAGAGGGTGCCGTATGAATCGATGGCTACTTCAAAATTATTGCGGAAATTCTGGCCCAGCAGTTCTACCTCCGTGCCGTCGGGGTTGCAGCGGAACACCATGCCCTGTTTGTAGTGGGAGGGGTCGATGGCGCGGCCCGTGGCTTTGTCGAGCACGGGTTTGTTGTTCTTGTCGCGCAGTTGCCCACCCGAATTACCGAAGTTGAAGTACCATTTGCCATCCGGACCAAACACAAAAGCGTGCATCCCGTGGTCGTGCTGATCGCCGTCTATACCGGTGAATAACAGCTCTTTACGGTCGGCTTTGTCGTCACCATCGTCGTCGGTAAAGACCCAGACGTGGGGGCTGTTGGAAACGATGACCTTGTTGCCCTGCACCCAAATACCCAACGGCGATTGTAGTTCCGGCCCTTGGTAGAAGACCTTGCTCACGTCGGCCACACCATCGCCGGTTTGGTCTTCCAGCACCACAATCCGGTCACCTTCGGTGTGGGTGGGGTTGCCGTTAATGGCAGGGCGGTAGTTGTAGGCTTCGCACACCCACACCCGCCCACGGGCATCCACGTCGATGTTGGTGGGGTTTTTCAGCATCGGTTCGGCAGCAAAAAGCGTTGCCTGAAGGCCTGGTGCCACGCGCAGACTGGCCACGGCATTTTTAGGATCGTGCTTATCGTCGTCGGAAAGGGTGGCGAAAAAACGATCCAGGTACGTGGCCGAAGCCCGGCCAATATCATCGTTTTGGTAGGCTCCAATGAACAAGGTTCCGCCCAGGGCGGCAACCAGCGAGTACCGGAGGGTGCGGTTGAACTGAGGTTTCATGGCTGTAAAAGACAGGTTTTAAAAAGTTAAAGCGAAAAACTGGTTGGGTTTAACTAATGGAGTGGAAATTTTAATGTGAGTGCGGGACGGTCCCGCGTCTGGGTTACGCCGACTTCAGAATTTCCGCACCACAAACGTGGATTTTTTGGGGAAATCAGTGGGTAAAATCCTCCACACTCAACACCTTTCAGGTACGTGAGTCGGATCGAAAATCAATTATAACTGCCTGACAATGAATTTACTATACCAGATAACGGAGCTTGTTTGGCTTTGTTTTAAACTCTGGCACAATTATGTAGCACAAAATCAATAATCCCAAGCAGTTAACAGCACGTTGTATGACCTGGACACCTACACATTTTCCTGCCGCTATGCGGTCGCTCAACCCATCCACGAGGGCGAAAGCCATTGAGTTGGCCAACCTGATGATGGCCCGTGGCGACATGGACCGGCAAGAGGTGGTTCAGGCCAGCATCCGCGAAGCCCGCCGACAAGCCAGAGCAAGCTTCCCCGACGCTGCCAACACGGCCAACTATTCGTTTCCACAAGCCTGATTTTACTCTTCCTAAACATCCATTCCCATGACCTGGAACAAAACAATTTACGACACCCTGATTGGTTGTGCTGTGCTTTGCGACGAAACCGCCACCGAATCATCACGGGCTACCGACATTGAAAATTGGTACCGCTTCATCTTCCTCAACCTGGATTGCGCCGATCTGTGCCGCCAGGTAGCCATGCTCTACGTCCGGGGGTCGGAAAACACCCGGCTACTGGCGCAAACGTGTATTGAGGTTTGCGAAAAATGTGCCGATGAAGCCCGGTCGCTCAACTCGGAACGTACCCGGCAGGTGTACGCCATGTGCAACCAGACCATTGTGAGTTGCGCCAACATTCTGAAGATGGAGGCCCACCGCGAGTCGGCCCGCGAACAGGCACCGGTGGCCACGCCCGCCTCGCTTTTCTACGGCATTGATCTGCGGGATACGCTCTATAACTAACTCATTATCAATTTTCTATACTAGCCCGCCTACTTATTGGGCGGGCTGTTTTTTTGTCAACGATATGAACACACAGACACAACCCAACGCCGGACTGGAAAAGATCAAAACTATGGTCGAACCCATCCGAATTGCCATGCTCACCACCACCGATGAACACGGGCACCTGACCAGTCGGCCAATGGCTTGTTTACAAGTCGATGAAGAGGGCGCGTTTTGGTTTTTCACCAAGAAAACGTCGCCCAAAGTGGCGCAGGTCAACCACCAAAGCCCGCAGGTAAACCTCAGCTTTTCAAACCCCGCTGATTCGGATTACGTCTCGATTTCCGGCACGGCTGAGGAGTTGGATGATCGCATTAAAATAGACGAATTATGGTCGGATATGGCTAAAGCCTGGTTCCCAAAAGGCAAAGACGACCCCGAATTGACGCTGTTGAAGGTGTCAACCGAGATGGCCGAATACTGGGATTCTAACGACAGCAAATTGGTCAGGCTATTTCAGATTGCCCGCGCCGCAGTCTCCGGCGACACGTACCAGGACGGCGGCAACCACGCCAAAGTGACCCTCTGATATGATTGTCAGACTGGTTGACGAAGGCTGGGAAATTGCCCATCAGCCCGCCCACGGCCTGTTGGCGTTTCAGTTGGCCCTGCATTGGGAAACCGCCAAACGCCCCCAACAGTGGGCCGAAACGCTTATTGCCCTTACGGAGCACGACGACGGGCAAGACCCCTACGAGGGCTGCAACCACCTGACCAAAGCGGGGGCACCGCTGCATTTCCAGGTGCTGGAATTTTCGGAAACCCAGGCCAAAGCGATGGTGGAGACGGCTCTTGAAAAAAGCCGCTGGAATGCGCTGATGGTGTCGATGCACGCTACATTTTTGTACGAAGAAAAGCGCGGTCAATCTGCTGAACTTGACGCATTTCTGGACGAACAAAAACAAAATCAACCCGCCTGGCGGAAACAGTACGGGGCCAGTAAAGCCGTGGCGCAGTATGCCTACGATTTTGTGCAGTGGTGCGATGTGCTTTCGCTGCTGCTGTGCCTGAACCAGATTCCGCCCGAACTGGGCCGAATACAATACGCCCATGCGCGAAGCAGCCGACTATTCAATCGTGTTATCGACTGCCAAAAATGGCACTTCCTACCCGCACAAGGGTACTGCCTTCTTCCACTGCAATCTGGTAATCGTTGCTCATACCCATCGAAAGGGTTTGCATCAACACGTTGGGGCTCTGGAGGGGTTTCAGGCTCTCGAACAGGTGGCGGAGTCCGCTGAACTCGGCCCGAATTCGGGCTTGGTCGGGCGTATTGGTGGCAATGCCCATTAGGCCCACCACCCGCACGTTGGGCAACGTACCTAGCGCATCGGAAGCCAAAAGCTGGGTGATTTCTGCTTCGGAAAAGCCAAATTTGGTCTCCTCGGCGGCAATATGTACTTGAAGCAGACAGTCGATGACCCGGTTATTTTTGCGGGCTTGCCGGTCAATCTCTTCCAGCAATTTCAAGCTATCGACCGATTCGATCAGGCTTACAAACGGTGCCATGTATTTGACCTTGTTGGTTTGCAG
Organism: Fibrella sp.; assembly: GCA_043763995.1. Taxonomy (GTDB): domain Bacteria; phylum Bacteroidota; class Bacteroidia; order Cytophagales; family Spirosomataceae; genus Fibrella. The sequence continues at coordinate 2,959 of JAYUKZ010000121.1, read as the reverse complement.
GTGCCCAATTTGATGCCACTGCACGTCGGGTGGCAGTTGGGGGTGTTTTTCGGCCATTTCCTGCACCCGGTTTTCGCCAAAGTGGCGGCAACCGGCGGCGTAGGCTTCCAGTAGGAGCGAAACGGGCTTGGTTTTGGTGACGGCCACCAGCGTGGCTCTACCGGCTAGTTGCTGTTCAATCTGCGCAATGGCGGTGGCCACTGACGTGTTTTCGGGGCTGGGTTGCATGTACCGTTTGGAAAGAATGTGTAAAGGTACGGTGGAGTTTTGTGGAGAATAGCGTAGTTTTTGGGCTTGAACCGGTGTTTCAGGAGGGCAACCTATACTAGTTACCCCCGATGTGCCGTTTTTCCAAGAACCATATTCACCCCATTCAACCTGACATGGAACAACGACCCGAAAAACGAACTTCGCCCAATAGCCGTAATTTTCTGCTGATTGCCCTCCTGGCGTTGGCCGTACTGAACGTGCTGCTGCTTTATTTTTGGAATCAGGAGCGGGAAAATAACAAGACCAAAAACGCCACCATTGCCGCCCAGGCCGAGCAGGTGCTGGAAACAAAAATGAAGCTGGACTCCATTTCGGCCCAGCTTGATGCCAAAATTGCCGAAATACAGCAACTCGGCGGCAGTGTCGATTCTCTCTTGAAAGTGAAAGAGCAGGTGAACCGCGACATGGTGCAGGTACGTGACGTGACCAAGTTCGATGCCCGCGCGTACCGCGAAAAAATTGGCCGTTACGAACGGCTGTTGGCCGAGAAAGACACTGAAATTGTTCGGTTGCGTGAAGAAAACGGCATTCTGACGGAAGAAAACACCAACCTCAATTCGCAAAACGTGAACCTCCGCTCGGAACGCCGCGAACTAGCCGACAGCGTGGAGAGTTACGCCGCCCGTACCCGCACTGTGCAAGCCCGCAACCGCGAACTGACCGACAAAGTCAGCGTAGCCGCCGCCCTCCATGCCGAAGAAATCCGGGTAATGGCCCTCAACGAGCGGGGCAAAGAACGCGACGGGGGTAGCTACAAAGCCCGGCAGATCGATAAGCTGAAAATTGCGTTCCGGTTGGCACCCAACCCGTTGGCGCAAGTCAACGCCAAAGATATTTATCTCCGAATTTTGGACCCAAGCGGGGCCGTGGTAGCCGACATGGCCACGGGGTCGGGCGAGTTTACGTATGCCAGCAAGGAAATGATCTACACCGCCATGCAACGCATTGATTTTGACCCCAACGGGCAACCGTTGGCGTTTGTATTTGGCCGGGGCGGGCAACGGTTCAACGAGGGTCGCCATGTTATCGAACTGTATTCGGAGGGGTTCCGTATTGGGCAAAGCGAATTTACGGTACGGTAAAAGACCAGGTTCGTAGGTGTGGAATTGGCCTCGGCGCGGCATCTATGGGGTAGTTGCCAACGGCCCAGGTACGTATGTTCTTCAAGCGTTTCAGAAAACCCCGCCCCACCACCGATGCCGAATTTGTGGCTGCCTACAAGGCCACGGGCAATCTGGACGTGCTGGGCGAACTCTACGAACGCCACATGGATTTGGTCTATGCCGTGTGTTTCAACTACCTGCGCGACGAAGCCGACAGCCAGGACGCGGTGATGCAACTCTTTGAGCAACTGGTGGTTGACCTGCGCCAACACGAGGTCACGAACGTTAAAAGTTGGCTGCACACCGTGGCCCGCAACCACTGCCTGATGCACCTGCGGCGGCAAAAAACGCGGGTACAACAGGAACTGACCGAAACGCATCTGAACGGCCACGAGGGGCTACTGGTCTGGCCCCCGGCGGCCCACACGCCCGAACACGAAGCCCAACTGGATCTGGATCGCCATTTGGGGGCGTTGCCCCACGCGCTGGAGCAACTGCCCGCTCCTCAGCAACGGTGCCTGGATCTGTTCTATCTGCAACAAAAAAGCTACGCCGAAGTGGCCAGCCTGACGGGTTACGACCTGAAACAGGTGAAAAGCCACCTCCAAAACGGACGGCGTAACCTGAAACTACTGCTCCAAAAATGAGTCAATTTCCCGCCGCCGATGGGCCACCCGATTACCTTTCGCCCGACGACCTGCGTGCCTACCAGGCCGGGCAGCTAACCGGTGCCGCCCAGCACCGCGTAGAACGCCTCTTGCTCGAAAACCCCCTCTATGCCGACGCGCTGGAAGGGCTGGAGGCGTTGCGGGCGGCGGGGGGCAACTTGGGCGGGCAAACCCACGCCCTGCACAAAGCCCTCCAGGTACGTATCCGCGAAGCGGCCAACCCCCGGCGGCTAATGCCCCTTTGGGTAGCCATGCTGATAGCCTCTGTGCTGCTGGTGCTGGCTGTGGCTATCTGGTTGATTTATAGACCCGTAAGGCATTCGTCGGCCCACACCCCCGCGCCGGGCACCATTCTGCTCGACCCTGCCGCGCTGGGGCCTGCCCGCGCTGTTGCGCCCGGTAAGGCTACGCCCGTCAGGCCTGATACGCTGGTTGGTAAGCCACGGCATCGATGACCATTTTGGCGATGATTTCGCGCATGATTTCTGAGGTGCCGCCCGCAATGGTGCCCACGCGGGCATCGCGGTAGGCGCGGCAAATGGGGTAATCTTCGATGTAGCCGTAGCCGCCGAAAAATTGCAGGCAGGTGTCTACCACCCGTTTTTGCATCTCGGAGGTGTGCAGTTTGGCCATCGAACACTCTTTCACCACGCCGATTCCCTGCGAAAACAGCCAGCAGGTGTGGTACACAAATTGTTTGGCCACGGCCACTGAAGTGGCCACGTCGGCAATTTTGTGGCGGATGGCCTGGAATTTGCCAATGGGTTTGCCGAAGGCTTCGCGCTCTTGCAGGTACGTCAGCGTCCAGTCGAGGGCCATTTCGGCACCGGCCACGGCCATGATTGCCGCCACCAGCCGCTCCAGTTGTAGACTTTCCATGAGGTAGTAGAACCCCGAATTTTCGGCCCCAATTAAGTT
>JAYUKZ010000120.1:0-15986 GCA_043763995.1 Fibrella sp. | reverse complement strand
GTTTTCGGCATACTGCATGAACGGGCCGTAGCTGGGGGCCTGGAGGGTGAACGCCCAGCCCGCCAACCCTTTCCCGGCGGCAGTTTGGCGGGCGGCTTGCAGGGCAAAATCGGGTAGGCCGCGCAGGTCGGTTTCGTCCTCAATGGTCAGGACATAGTCGTTGGTTTCGTTCAGAATATTTTCGCCGAACTGAAGCGACAACTGCGCCAGTTCGGTGTCGATACTCCGAAGCGTGGTCTTATCGGCTTCGGTGAGGTTGGCCCCGTTGCGGGCAAAGCGTTTGTATGTTTTTTCGAGCAACATCTGGCTCTCTGCGTCCAAGGCCAGGCTTTCGCGCTGGTCGTAAACGGTTTTTATCCGGTCGAAAAGCGTGGCGTTCAGCGTAATGTCATTCCCATATTCGGTGAGCAGGGGCGATACCGTTTTCACAATTTCCTGCATCTCCGGGCTGGTTTCGGCAGCGTTAAGGTTAAACAGCACCGACGTGGCCCGCCCCAGCAACTCGCCCGACTGTTCCAGGGCCAAAATGGTGTTGGCAAACGTGGGCGGGGCGGGGTTTTCGGCAATGGCGGCTATCTCGGCCCGGCCTTCGGCCATACCCTGCGCAATGGCGGGCTGGTAATCGTCGAGGGTAATGGCCGGAAACGGAAACGTCTCGTGGGGGGTAGCGGGGAGTTGAAGCAGGGGGTTCATTTTTTGTGTTTTCGGTTTTTCGTTTTTTCGCGGAGGGCCGTTGCCTTAAACAAAAATGCTTGATTATGAGTGACTTGTGTTGGCATCGGCGTAGCCCCCCGCCCTAAAGGGTGCCCTCTTGCGCAAGCGTAGCTTCGCCGAAGGCGTGTGGACGCGCAAGCAAGGCACCCTTTAGGGCGGGGGGCTACGCCGACTCCAACAGCACCCACAAAAATACGCCCCAAACCGGCGAGTGCCTACCCAATAGCAACGTCTATTTTAAACGTCAGAAACCTCCTCACGCACCCAAAAATTGCCGGAACCACAAGCCCGACTCCTTGATGATGCGGTGTTGGGTGCGGTGGTCTACGTGAACCAAACCAAAACGCGGGCGGAAGCCTTCGGCCCACTCAAAATTGTCGAGCAATGTCCAGACAAAATACCCGGCAATGTCGATGCCCTCGGCCTGAGCGGCACGTACCTGTTGCAGACATTGCACATGGTAGGCGGTGCGGGCCGTGTCGTGCACCCGCCCGTGTTCGACCTGGTCGTAGAAGGCGGCACCGCTCTCGGCTACTACCAGCCGGTGCGGGCCGTCGTAGAGGCTGAACTGCCTGATAATCTGCAACATACTCTGGGGATGAACCTCCCAGCCCATCTCCGTAATGGCAGCCACATTGCGCCGGTTGGGCGGCACGTCGCGCCCCCAGAGGTAGGGCACGATGAGCGAATGTTCGACCACGACCCGGAAATAATGTTGCAGTCCGATGAGGTCAAAATCGAACGCCAGCCGTTCCATGTCGCCGGGTTTGGCCACGTTTTTCAGGAAAGTCAGTTCGGCCACGGGGTAGCCCAAGCCCAGAGCCGGTTCCACAAACAGGCGGTTGAGCAGGGCGTTGGCCCGTTGAGCGGCCATCACGTCGCGTTTGGCCGGGCTGACGGCCTCCACCGGCGAGCAGGAGAACGTGGTGCCCACCACGGCTCCAGGTACGTATTGGCGGATGAGCCGACCCCCGTTGGCCTGCGCCAGGGCGGCGTGGTGAATCACGGCGGCGGCACTGGTGAGGCTCCGCCGACCGGGGGCGTGCATGCCCACCAGATAACCCAAAATAGTAAACGCCGAGGGTTCATTCAGCACAAACCAATGCTTTACTTTATGGCCGAATACCTTGACTATCAGCGTGGTATAGGCATCGAACCAGGTCAGCACCTCGCGGTTGACCCAGCCGCCCCGGTCTTCCAAAGCCTGGGGCAAATCCCAGTGGAAAAGCGTGACCCACGGCGTTTGGCCCTGCCGGATACACTCGTCAATGACGCGGTCGTAAAAAGCCAGCCCGGCTTCGTTGACCGCCCCCGTGCCCAGGGGCAACACCCGCGACCAGGAAATGGAAAACCGGAAGGCGGTGAAGCCCATCGCTTTATTCAGGGCAATGTCGGTGGCGTAACGGGCGTAGAAATCGCAGGCGGTATGGGCCGTTTCACGGGTTTTAATGGCCCCTTTTTTCTGGCTGAATGTATCCCAGATAGACGGCCCGCGCCCGTCGGTTTGGGTGGCTCCTTCTATCTGGAACGCCGCCGTGGCCGTTCCCCACACAAAATCAGGCCCAAAATCGGTACGGCGGAGGAGTTGAGTCAAGGTAGTGATTGGTGCAAAATTTGTACAAGTTCGGCACTGACGGCCATACTACGTATCTGGGCCAGATTATGAAACCGTGAAGCTGCGCCGGGCCAACGGGTTTGCCCGGTTCCTTTTAGTCAAACAATATCATAAACCGCCTATTTTTGAGCCACCGCTAACCGCCCGTTCTGATGTATTCTGTTGCCGAAGCCGATGAGTTACTGACCCGCCACCGCCTGGTGCTCACCACCGAATCCGTGCCGTTTGCCGAGGCGCGGGGCCGGGTGCTGGCCGAAACCATTCTGGCCGACCGTGATTTTCCGCCCTTCGACCGGGTGGCGATGGACGGCATTGCGCTCCGGTTCGATGCCCTGGCCGACGGGCAAATGGCCTTTCCGGTGCTGGCCATTCAGCGGGCGGGCGACCCGGCGCAACCCCTCTCTGACCCGTTGGGGTGCCTGGAGGTGATGACCGGAGCCAGCCTGCCCACCGGGGCCGACACCGTGGTGCGCTACGAAGACCTGACGCTGACTAACGGCGTGGCCACCCTGAAAACCGATGCCGATGGGGTGCTGCCAGGTACGTTCCAACGGGGGCAGCATGTGCATAGGCAAGCCACTGACCGCCAGACGTTCGACGTGCTGCTGGCGGCGGGAACCGCGCTCCGGCCCGTGGAACTGGCCGTGGTGGCCTCGGTGGGGCAAACGTCGCTGGCGGTCCGAACGCGCCCCCGCGTGGCCGTGATCTCGACCGGCGACGAGTTGGTTGACACCCACCAAACGCCCCTGCCACACCAGATTCGGCAATCCAACGCCTATTTGTTGCAAGCAGCCATGCAGGATCTGGGCCTCGAACCCACCCTACATCATTTTCCCGACGACCCGGTGGCCCTGACGCAGGGACTGGCCGCGCTCCTGGCCACTACCGACGTGCTGGTGATGACCGGGGGCGTATCGGCGGGGAAAGCCGATTTTGTGCCCGACGTGCTGACGGGGCTGGGCATCCGGTGCCGGTTCCATCAGGTGAACCAACGACCCGGCAAACCGCTCTGGTTTGGCAGCAGCGACACGGGGCAGCGCGTAGTGTTTGCCCTGCCGGGGAACCCCGTTTCCACCACCATGTGCTTTTACCGTTACGTGCGGCCCTATCTCCAACAGGCTATGGGCATCATGGCCGAACCGCCGCTGTACGTGCAACTGGCTCACAGCGTAGACTTTACGCCCAGTTTAACCTACTTCCTGCCCGTTCGTCTGGAAGACAGCCCGGACGGGCAACTGCTGGCCTACGGCTTGCCCGGCAGCGGCTCCGGCGATTTTGCCAACCTGACCGAAGCTGACGCTTTTTTGGAATTGCCCCCCACCGGCACCCATTTTGCGGCAGGTACGTCGGCGGTGGCGTGGTCAATCGGGTAGCGGTTCATAACACTCTTGCGGCTTTGGCCGTTATACCTCATGGTAGATTTTTCACTCACTCGACGCGTTTCGTGAAACGTTTTTTGGTCACAGCCGGTCTGGTCATTGTGTCGCTCCTGTTGTTGGTGCTGGCGTTTGGCACGTTGCTGTCTACCACCACCTGGGGCGAGCAGTTCGTAACGCAGCAGGTAAACAGTTATCTGGGCAAAAAAATAAAGGCTCCGTTCCGCATCGGGCGTATTCACTACCGGGTGCCCGACTGGATTGAACTCAACGACGTATTTTTCCAGACCCCCACCGGCGACACCCTGCTGGCGGGCCAAACCATGCGCCTGGACCTGGACATGCTGGGGCTATTACAAAACAAAGTGACCATCAATCAGGTGGAGTTGAACCGGGTAAGTCTGCACATCACCCGCACCCTCGGCCCCAACAAACCCACCCCGCCCGATTTCAATTTTCAGTACATTCTGGATGCCTTCAACACGGTTACGCCCACGTCGGCCACCGCCGTAGCCCCCGCGCCCGCGCCCGATTCTACCGCCACGCCGCTCGATATTAGCCTGGCTGGCGTGGGGCTGTGGCAGGTACGGATCCGGTACGAAGACGACGTGGCCGGGGCCAACCTCAACGCCTACGTAGACTCGCTTCGGGTCAACTTCGCCGAGGTCAACGTGGCCCGTTCCAGGTACGTTATCCGCGACGTGATGGCCGATGGGCTGGCGGTGAAAAGCCGGATTTATGCCGGAATCCCCACCCCGCCCGACCCCGCCACCCTGCCCGGAGATACCCTCACGCTGGGCCTGGGCCGGTGGCAACTGACGCGCTCGCGCTGGGATGTGCGCGTGGAAACCGCCGATTTTGCCACCACCGGGGCCGTAGGGCGGCTGGCCATGGAGAGTGATTATTTCCACCTGAACGGCGAAAAAATCGGCATAAAATCATTGGTGCTGACCAATTCCGATGTGTCGGCTACGTTGCTGCGGCCTTCGCGCCCGGTACAAACGGGGCGGTCGGCCAACGCGGCGGTGGTCATTCGCAACGCGGGGCTTACTGCCAAAGGAGCGAAAGAAAACACGGTTGTAGCCGCGTCTGGCACGGGCTGGGTGGCGCGACTGGGTTCGGTAAAAATGGCCGACAATACGCTTCGATTCGACGACCAAACCCAACCCCGTCAGGTACGTGGTCTGGACTATGGGCACCTGATGCTGAGCGGGTTGGGGCTGGAAGGGCGCAACCTGCGCTACACCCCGGCCCTGCTGTCGGGGCAGGTGCGGCGGGGGCGTTTTCGGGATAAAAACGGGTTTGTGCTCCAACACCTCGATGCCGACGTGCGCTACGCCGACCGGGCTACGTTGCTCACCAACCTGTTCATTCGCACCCCCAACACCCTGCTGCGCGACCGGCTGGAACTGCGCTACGATTCGCTGGCGCAACTGCTGAACGCCGCCAGCGGCAAAAACCTGAACCGGGTGCAGGTGGTGCTGAACCTTCGCCAAAGCAAACTGGCTTTTGCCGATGTGCTGCAACTGGCTCCGTTTTTGGCCACCACGCCGCCTTTTGCGGGCAACCCCACCGGCAGCATCCGGGCCGATGCCCAACTGCGCGGCACCCTGGCCGACCTGCGGGTACCCCGCGCCGAGGTGTCATTGCTGTCAGGTACGTTGCTGAAAACCACCGGTAGGCTCACTAACGTGACCGACCCCAACCGGCTGGGGCTGGATTTGGTGATTACCGAAGCCCGCACCAACCGCGCCGATTTGCGCACTTTGTTACCCAAAGGCACCCTCCCCGATTCCGTTGCGCTGGCCCCCGACCTGAAACTGGCCGGGCGGGTTCGCGGTACGCTCAACAACCTGACTACCAACGCCGCGCTGACCACCGCCTGGGGCAACGCCACCTTTGCCGGGACGTTGGGCAACTTCTACGCGGGCCGGGGGCAAACCTACGCGGGCACGGCCACGCTGACGGGCTTTGAGGCGGGCAAGTGGCTGATGAACCCCGCCCAACTGGGCCGCATCACGGCGCGGGCTGCCGTAAACGGGCGCGGCATCGACCCCGCCACCATGCAAACCAACTTCCGGGCGGTGGTAGACCAGGCTGTGCTGAATGGCTACGACTACAAAAACGCCACCGTCACAGGTACGTTGGCGGCGGGAAATCTGGCCCTGAAAGGCGGCATCAACGACCCCAACGCCCGGCTGGTGCTGGATACGAAAGTGAACCTGAAAGGGGCATTCCCCGGCGTGGCGGGGCGCGTCAGCATCCAGGAACTGAACCTCGACCGGCTGAAACTCTACGCCGACCCTCTTTCGCTCCGGGGTGATATTGACCTGAACATGACTTCCACCGACCCGTTGCGGCCCGTGGGCACCATCAACGCCCGCAACGCCGTGGTTAGCCTGAAGGGCAAAAATTATCCCGTAGATACGCTGTTTCTGAAAACCAATACCGCCGCCAACGGCAACAAATCGGTGTTTCTGGAACTGCCCTTTGGCCGGGTAGCCCTGAACGGGCAATTCGAGTACACAAGTTTGTACGACATCGTGGCGAGTGAAATCAGCCGGTACTTTGCCGTGCCCGAACTGACCCACAAAACCGTTCGACCACCGTATAGCTTCGAGATGACGGGTCAGGTACGTCAGCACCCGTTATTGCAGGCGTTTGTGCCCGCCCTGCGCCGCCTGGAACCGGTATCGTTTACGGCATCGGTCAAAAACAGCGCACTGGCCGGTGCTCAGGACACCACGTTTTTGGCCACCATCAACACCGGCCTTGTTGATTATGATACCCTGGTGGTAAACGGCTCGCGGTTGCGGCTGGCGGGGCAGAACGGGCAACTGGGCGTGAATGGGCAAATCAATAGCCTCAGCACCAGCAGTTTGCGGCTTGGTCTCACTCAACTCACGGGAACGGCGGCGTACAATCGGTTCGATTTTTCGGTGGTAAATAAAGATTCGCTCAACAAAGACCGCTACGGCCTGGCGGGGCTGGTGTCGGTACAAAACCAGAATTACCGGCTCCAACTGAACCGACGCGGCCTGCTCACCAACTACCGCACCTGGACCGCCGACACCACGGGCTACCTGGACTATGGGCCGGGCGGAGTGCTGGCCCGGCAGTTTCGGCTGGCGCAGGGCAACCAGACCATCAGCCTCAACAGTGTGGCAACGGTGCCCAACGGCCCCCTGCGCGTGGAGGCCCGCAACGTGAACCTGGCCGACCTGGCGCAACTGGCCAATCAGGACACAACGCTGGCCAGTGGGCTGCTCAACAGCAACGTGGTGGTGCGTGACTACCTGAGCGCACCGGGCGGCAAACCCCTTTCCTTCACCGGCGATTTGCGGGTGGACAGCCTGGCCGTGATGGGCAAGCCGGTGGGCAACGTGACGGGTACGTTCGACAATGCCGGGGCGGGGCGCATTAGGGTGGATGTGAGCCTGTTGAGTGCCACCAACGATGCCAATCTGTCGGGCTACTATTCGCCCAATACCCCCAAAGACGCGCTCGATTTTTATCTCAAACTCCGCAAACTGGATGCCCGCACCGTGGAGGCGTTCAGTTTTGGCGAACTACGGCGGGCGCGGGGCCAACTGCGCGGCGAAACCGACATTCAGGGGAGCCTGACTTCGCCCCAACTCAACGGCGGCATTTCGTTCGACTCAGTAGCGTTCAACGTCAAACAACTCAACGCCACCTACCGCATTGATCAGGAACGAATCCGGCTGTCGGGGCAGACCATGACCTTCAACGGTTTTAACCTGCGCGACACCCTGGGCCGCACCCTGACCACGGACGGGCGCGTGGTGCTGAAAAACATTCCCGACGTGAGCTACGACCTGCGCGTGCGGGCCAACAATTTTCTGGCTCTAAACGCCAGCCGCAAAGACAACAGCTACGTCTACGGACAAGCCGCTCTCACGGCCAACCTCCACATTGTGGGCACTGGTACGTCGCCCGCCATTGACGGCACGGTGCGGCTGGAAGATGGCAGCAACGTGACCACGGTGCTGCCCAGCAGCGAAGCCAGCCTGAACGATATTCGGCAGACTGTGACCTTCATTGACCACAAAGACACCCTGGCCCTGGCCAAATACCTGCGCCCCCGCGCCGATACCGCCCTGGCCCCGCTCCAATTCGACAAACTCAATAACACCAACATTAACCTGGTGCTGGAGGCCGACGAAAAATCGGAAATCACGATTGTGGTGGACGAACTGAACGGCGACAACCTGAAAGCGCGGGGTAATGCCCGGCTGGCCGTAAACGTGTCGCCCGCCGGGGAAATCTCGGTGTTGGGGCGGTACGACGTGACCGAAGGCCGCTATGCTCTGACGTACCAGGTGTTGCAACGCGAGTTTAAACTGCAAAAAGGCGGCTACATCAACTTCACCGGCGACCCCCTGAAGGCCGACCTCAACCTGACGGCCATCTACGAAACCCGCACCACCTCCGATGCCCTGATTGCCGCCGAAACCACGGGCAACACCCAATCGACCACCAAAGTAAACCTGCCCTACAACGTGGCCCTGACCCTGAGCGGCAACCTGGCTGCGCCCGATATTAAATTCGACATCCTGGCCCCGGCCCAAACCCTGTCGCGTCTGGGGGCCTCGGCAGACCTGGTGTCGCAGAAACTGGCGGCGTTGCGGCAAGACGAAAACCAGATGAACAAACAGGTGTTTGGCCTGCTGATTCTGGGCAACTTCATCGCCGAATCGTCGGGCGGTTCGGGGTCGGGCCTGGGCATCGATGCGGCCAATTTGGCGCGGGGCAGCGTGAGCAAAGTCATCAGCCAGCAGTTGCAGCAGTTTGCGTCGGGCCTCATCAAAGGCATTGACCTGGATGTGGGTCTGAATTCACGGAGCGGAGAGGCCGAAACCGGTGCCGCCGATGCTCGCCGCACCGACCTCAACATTGGCCTGTCGCGAAGTTTTTTGCAGGGGCGACTTACGGTATCGGTCGGGAAGAATTTTCTGGTCGAAGGGTCGGATAACGTGAAGGCGGCGCAAAACAACAGTGCCGTTTTCGACAACCTGAGCCTGAACTACAACCTCACCCGCGACGGGCGGTACGCGTTGCGGGCGTACCGCCGCAGCAACACCGAACGTACCATTCTGGAAGGGTTTGTGATTGAAACCGGCGTGGGCTTCGTCATCACCGTCGATTTCAATACCCTGGCCGATCTGGTACGTCGCCGAAAGAATGAAGATCTGTAGGCCGAGCCGTAGAGACGCGATACATCGCGTCTGGGTAGGGCGCGAAGCTGATGCACAGCAAAATTTTACCCCACTGCTTCGCGCACTACCCAGACGCGAGTGTCGCGTCTCTACGCCAGCTACCCAGACGCAACCCTTCGCGTCTCTACGCCCGTGAAAAATGATGAACCGACTACTTTTATATTTCTTTACCGGAATGCTTTTGCTGGGCTGCAACGTGGCCAAACGGTTGCCTGCGGGCGAAAAATTGTATGTTGGGGCCGACTTTGTGCTGAAGACCGATTCGACCATTTCGGCAGATGAAAAAAAGCGGCTGACCGAGCAGCTAACGGCCCTGGCGCGGCCCAAACCCAACAAACGGCTGCTTGGATTTCCGTATAAAGTGGCCCTGTATTATTTTATTGGGGAACCCAAAAAAGAGAAAAGCATCCGGGGCAGCCTCCGCCGGTCGCTGGGCGAAGCACCAGTGCTGGCCTCGGCGCGGGGCCTGGCCGCCAACGCCGAACTGATGGCCAACGTGCTGGAAAACGAAGGCTATTTCCGCACCACGGTGGCGGGCCAGTTTGTTGACCTGAACACGTACCAGACCAAAGCCCGCTACACGGCCACCGTGCCCCAACGCTACCGCATCGATTCGGTGTCGTTCATCGGCGACTCGACCCTGGCGGCGCGGGCCATGTACAACGTCTCGCCCCTGTCGTTGCTGCGCCCCGGCAACCCGTTTATTCTCGACGTGGTCAAGAGCGAGCAGGAGCGCATCAGCACGGCCCTGAAAGAACGCGGCTTTTTTTATTTTCAGCCCGATTACATTGCCGTGCTGACCGACACCGCCGTGGGCAACCACAAAACACGGCTCTACCTCGCCATCCGGCCCGACATACCCACGGCGGCTAAAGTGCCGTACTATATCCGAAATGTGTATATCTACCCCAACTACACCCTGGCCAACGCCCGTGCCGACACCAACCTGGCCAACGCCTACCGCCCCCCGGTAGGCAACATGGCCGATACCAGCCAGTCGCTGCGCCGGTTTTTTATCGTCGATTCGGCCCGGATTTATAAGCCCCAACTCTTCAACGATGTCATTGGCATCCGGCCCGGTCGCCGCTACAACAGCCGGGTACAAGACCTCTCGCTGTCGCGGCTGGTGAACCTGGGTACGTTCAAATACGTCCGAAACCGGTTCGAGCCGGTGGGCCGCTACGGGCGCGACTCGGCCCTGTTCGATGTCAATTATTACCTCACACCCTTGCCCCGCAAATCGCTCCGGCTCGAACTGTCTGGCAATTCGCGCTCCAATAACCTGGCAGGTACGTTGCTGACCCTGAGTTGGATAGGCCGCAACATTCTGGGTCGGGCCGAGCAACTTATCGTCAACGCCACGGCGGGTATTGACCTGCAAATTGGTTCGGGGCGGCGCGGCATCACCAACTACCGCTACGGGGCCGATGCCACGCTGAGTTTCCCCCGGTTGGTGTCGCCTTTCCCCATCCGCTACGACAGGCGGCAAGTGTTGCCCAAAACCAACCTCAGTTTGGGCTACGAACTGCTGCAACGCGATTCGCTCTACAACCTCAGTTCGTTCCGGGCCTCATTCGGCTATGCGTTTCGCAGCAACAGCAGGGTCGAGCACTCCATCACGCCGCTCAACATCAACTTTGTCCATGCCTTCAACCAGGGGCCTAAATTTTTCGCCGGTATTGCAGACCCTGCTACGTCCGGGCCACTGCTGCGCATAGACCAGGATCAGTTGATTTTGAGCACCTTATACACGCTGAGCCTGAACTCGACCCCCGGCAGTACGCGCCGGTATTCTAACCGCCACACCCTGAATATTGAACCGGCGGGCAACCTGGCGGGCCTGTTTGTGCCGACCCCCAAAGACCCGCTCGACTCGAAACGAATCTTCGACGTGCCCTTTGCGCAGTTCATCCGGGTAGACCTCGACACCCGGCATTATTACCAGCTCACCAAAAAGCTGGTCTGGGCCAACCGCTTTTTTGGCGGCGTGGGCATCCCCTACGGCAACAGCTTTGAACTACCCTTTGTGCGGCAGTATTTTGTGGGCGGGGCCAACAGTGTGCGGGCGTTTCGGCCCCGCGCCGTGGGGCCGGGTTCATTCTCAAGTACGGGCGGCAGCATTCAGTTTCAGGATGGCGGCGGCGACGTGAAGCTGGAACTGAACACCGAACTGCGGGCCAAAGTAGGGTCTATTTTCCAGTTAGCGGCCTTCATCGACGCGGGCAACGTTTGGTCGTATGGCACAAACCCAACCTACGACGTATTTGGGTCGGGGTATCAGTTCAGCAAAGATTTCCTGACCCAACTGGCCATTGGCGGGGGCGTGGGTCTGCGCATCGACCTGTCGTATTTCCTGGTACGTGCCGATTTGGCCACGCCCTTCCACAAGCCTTACCTGCCCGAAGGCCAACGCTGGGTGCTGAACCAGATTGATTTTGGCAGCCGCAACTGGCGGCGCGAAAACCTGCTGCTCAACATCGCCGTGGGCTACCCGTTCTGAGCGTAGCTTTGCCGACATGAATGTTGCCGGGTTTACCTTCATCCGAAATGCCGAAACCTACGGGTATCCCATCGTTGAAGCCATCGAATCGATACTGCCGCTGTGCGACGAATTCGTAGTAGCTATGGGCAACTCCACCGATGATACGTTGGGGCTGATTGAGCGAATTGGCTCCCCCAAAATCAGGATTATTCATACGGTCTGGGACGACAACCTACGCGAAGGCGGGCGGGTCTTGGCCCGAGAAACCGACAAAGCTCTGGCCGCTATTTCGCCCGGTATGGATTGGGCGTTCTACATTCAGGGCGACGAGGTACTCCACGAACAATACCTTGACACGGTGCGGCAAGCCATGCTCGATAACCTGACCAACCCCACCGTGGAAGGCTTGCTGTTCAGGTACGTTCATTTTTTCGGCTCCTACCGCTACGTGGGCAACTCGCGGCAATGGTACCGGCGCGAAATCCGGGTTATTCGCCCCACGGGGCAGGTGATGTCGTACCGGGATGCGCAGGGGTTTCGGAAGAAAGACAACACCAAACTACGGGTCAAGTTGATCGATGCCTGTATTTACCACTACGGGTGGGTGAAGCCCGTTGCGCTTCAACGGGCCAAATACAGCTATTTTCAACGGTTCTGGCATACCGAAACCGCCCTGAAAAAAATAGCCAAAGAGGCCGAAGCCTTCAGTTACGAACAAAACATCGACTCGCTGGCCGAGTTTACCGGTTCGCACCCGGCGGTGATGCAAGGCCGCATCACCGCCGCCGACAATTCGTTTACGTTCGACACCCGCATTCACCGGTATTCGTTCCGGGTACGTCTGCTAACGGCCATTGAGCACATAACCGGCTGGCGCATAGGGGAATATCGAAACTATAAACTCCTTTGAGGCACAGGTTTTTTGCACAAAAAAATCCCCGACCAGGCTGGCCGGGGATTTTTTTGCAATCAAGACCAGCTTACTTCATGCTGTGGCTCATCACCGGCACGGCCACCGTCACATTGTCCCAGGCAATGCTCAGGTTGTTGTTGGTGGGCGTGATGGTCAGTTTTTCAACGGGCGTTTTGTTTGCCGTGACCGGCACTTTCACTTCCAGCACATTTTTGGCCACGTTTTTGTCGTAATCATACGCGCCCCACTGCCCCAGTTGGCTGTTCAGAATCACCGACCATTGGTTGGGGTTCGGGATGGTGAGGAGCGTGTAGGTACCAGCTTTCACGTGTTTGCCGCCAAACATCACGTCATTTTTGAAGGTGATTTCGGTGGCTGCGTCGGCACCGGTACGCCAGGGTTTGCCAAATTTTTCGAGGCTCTGCGACCCTTCGGCACCAAAAATAACCCGTCCTTTTTTCGACGGCTGGCCGTATTCGACCTTGATGGCTTTGTCGGGGCTTTCGGCCACGGTGTGGGGGCTTTTTTTGTTTTGGGCCGTGGTGGTGAGCGAGGTGGTCAGGGCCAAAGTGGCCAGGAGCATAAGCGAAACAGCGTGTTTCATGGGGGTTTGTCGAATTGGTTAACGATTCAGTATCAGAACGTAAACACGGGCGGGTTTGATATGGTTTTTATCAATGACGTGCCAGTGAATCCTACTTTTTCTTACTTTTACATAACAGTATGCATGCATACTATTCACGCGGTAAGAAAAAATCTAAACACAGAGACACAGAGGAAATAGAGTTCTCGGCGTAACCCCCAACCCCCTGAAGGGAGCTTTTACGCCGAAAGAAGTACACCTGCGTCAGCTTTTGTCCCCTTCAGGGGGTGCGGGGGTTACGCCGAGCACTCTTTTTTCTCTGTGTCTCTGTGTTTAAAAAATATTCCGGCTTTGGCCATCCCTACTACCAACATTCCTGACTAAACAAACAACGCTTATGGCTGCTTATTTCAGCAAACGCAACCTCCAGTTCCTGCTCCACGAGGTCTTCCGGGCCGAAGACCTGACCCAGTACCCGCATTTTGCCGCCCACGACCGGGGTACGTTCGAGATGGCTATTGACGGGGCTACCCACGTGGCCGACACGCTCATGTACCCCTACCTGCGCGAGGTAGACCGCAACCAGCCCAACCTGATAAACGGGCAGGTGACGGTGCACCCTAAAGTGAAAGAATACATCCGGGCACTGGGCGAAGCCGGGCTGATTGGGGCCAACTTCCCGTTCGAGAAAGGCGGTCAACAACTGCCCGAACTCATCAGTGCCAGCATTGGCTTTATTCTGATGGCGGCCAACAACGGCATGATGTATACCGGCCTCACCGCCGGTGCCGCCGACCTCATTGCCTCGTTCGGCTCCGATGAACTGAGCGAGCAGTACGTTCCCCGGATGCTATCCGGCGAGTGGCAGGGCACCATGGCCCTCACCGAACCACAAGCCGGGTCGTCGCTCTCCGACGTGACCACTTCGGCTACCCTGCAAGCCGATAACACGTACCTGATTAAGGGGCAGAAGGTGTTTATCTCCGCCGGCGACCATGACGCTGCCGGGAACATTATCCACCTGATGTTGGCCCGGATTGATGGGGCACCCAAAGGCACCAAAGGCATTTCGCTGTTTGTGGTGCCCAAATTCCGCGAAGCGGCTGATGGTACGATGGTCAATAACGACGTGACCTCGACGGGCGTATACCACAAAATGGGGCAGAAAGGCGTACCGGCCATGCACCTCACCATGGGTGAGCGCGACGACTGCGTGGGCTATTTAGTGGGGCAACCGCATCAGGGCCTGCCCTATATGTTCCAGATGATGAACGGTGCCCGCATTGGCGTGGGTATGACGGCGGCGGGCATAGCCACGGCGGCCTACCACGCGGCCCTGCAATATGCCCGCGAACGCCCCCAAAGCCGCCGCCTGAACGAGAAAAACGCCCTCGACGCGCCCCAAACGCCCATCATCAACCACCCCGACGTGCGCCGGATGCTCCTGTTTCAGAAAGCCGTGACCGAGGGGTCGCTATCGTTGTTGCTCGAAGCCGCCCGCGCCTACGACGTGGCCCACGCCGCCGACGGGGAAGCCAAAGAACGCGCTAACTTGCTGGTGGAAATTCTGATGCCGATGGCCAAGACCTACCCCTCCGAAATGGGTGTTCAGTCGGTGAGCAACAGTTTGCAAACCTTTGGCGGCTACGGCTTCACCGAAGATTTTCCGGTGGAACAATACTACCGCGACATTCGGATTACGCCCATCTACGAAGGCACCACCGGCATTCAGGCGCAGGATTTGCTGGGCCGCAAAATGACCATGAAAGGCGGCAAAGCAGCGCAGGTGCTGATGGCCGAGATAAGCCAATGCATTGCCGAAGCCACCACCCACGACGAACTGAAACCCTACGCCGCCGCCCTAGCTGCCGAATTGGTCCGTATTCAGGAGGTGATGGCCGCGCTGATGCCCCACGCCGCCGCCGGAGACACGGAGCGGTACCTGAGCGATGCCAGCCTGTTTCTGGAACAGATGGGTATTGTGGTGGTGGGCTGGCAGTGGCTGAAACAAGCCACCGTGGCCAAACAAGCTCTGTTGACCCAAAACCCGCAAGGCGACGAACTGGCCTTCTACGAGAGCAAGGTACACACCATGAAGTTCTTCTTCCACTACGAAGTGCCCAAAACCCTGGGCCTCGCCGCCCGTTTGAAAGACACCGAGGTGCTCACCATCCTGACGGCGAAAGAACTGGCGTTGTAAAAAGTCCCCAACCCCCGAAGGGGGCTTCAGACTGTCTGAAGCCCCCTTCAGGGGGTTGGGGGTTACGCTTATTTAATGGCTACGCGCTCCGTAAACTGCTTTTGCTCAGGGCCGTAGACGAACGTGTATTCGCCGGTGGGCAGGGCCGTGAGGTCGAACCGATGCACCGCACTTTTTTTGAACGATTGGGTATACACCAGTTCGTTCATCCGGTCATAGATGGCCACCGACAGAGCGTCGGCACCGGGCATGGCTACTTCATATTTGTTTTTGGCGTAGGCCACCAACGCCGGGCGCACCAGTTCGGTGGTGTTTTGCGCGTCGATGCTTACCTGATCGTTCCGCTTGCTGATGCCCTGCGACATCCACACATCGTTGTTGGTGGCGGTGATGTAGTAGCGGCCATCGGGCAGGTTGTTGAGGTTCATCAACAGCCCACGGCTATTGCGAACGCGGATCGCTTCCTGGTAAAGAATTACCCCTTCCTGGTCCATCACGGCCACGTCCATGGGCGTGTTGGCGGGCAGCGTAAGACGTACTTTGCTCAGGCCCGACCGGCTGATGCTCACCGGCGATACGGGGGTTGGTGCCTGGGCCTGCACCCCTGGGGTGGCGGCAAAAAACAGCGCGGCGACAAGCGCGGTAACGGAGATACGAAATTTTTTCATGGTTGATGTACAGTTTGTTTTAACAGCAGCAAAGGTGGGGTACACCGACTACCGTTTGCAAGCAAAACAGACTGATTAACAATCACTTAATCGTATTTCTTGATTCCGTACAAGTCTGTACCTGATTCGTTTCACGAAAGAAAAGAATGTGCAAAAGATTCTTTTTATCGAACCAGACCGGTCTTTTGGTTTAATTCC
>JAYUKZ010000119.1:0-4256 GCA_043763995.1 Fibrella sp. | reverse complement strand
TGTCGGTGGTGGGCGAGGTAAACCGGCCTTCGGTGTATACGGTTCAAAACGAAAAAATCACGCTCACCGAAGCCATCAGCCTCGCCGGCGATCTGACCATTTTCGGGCGGCGCGACAACGTACTGGTCATTCGGGAGGCCAACGGTCAACGCGAGTTCATCCGGGCCGACCTCACCAAACGGTCGTTTTTCAGTTCACCGGCCTACTACCTTAAACCCGGCGACGTGATTTATGTGGAACCCAAGTCGGGCAAAAAAGTACAGGCCAGCCGCTTGCTCCCCTACGTACCCAGCATTCTGGGGGCCGCCACGCTCATTGCCACTGTGCTGATCAACGTGGTTCGCCGCTAACGCCACCGGTCATGAACACCCCACCGCCACCCGCTGCCCCCGACGAACAGTTTGGCCAGGAGTACATTAAGTTTCTGGCCACCAAATACCTGCGCAACTGGTACTGGTTTGCCCTGACCCTGCTGCTGAGTGTGGTGGGGATGTTTGCCTACCTCACCACCCTCAAATACACCTACAGTGCCCAGGCCAGCATTCTCATTAAAGAAGACGAAGGCCACTCCGGCATGTCGAAACAGGACATTATGGAGGAGTTGGATATGTTCGGGGCAAAAAAACAGGTCGAAAACGAAATCGAAGTACTCAAATCGTATAAACTGGCCGAAAAAGTAGTCGACGATCTGGGCCTCGACCTGGTTTATTCCTACAAAGACCGGTGGCGTGTGCGCGACATCTACCGCGAGGCGCCCATTGTGGTGAAGGTGCTGAAGGCCAACCAAACCGCCTACGATCTGCCCATCCCCGTCGTGGTTGGCCCCGCCCGCGCTACGCTCAACGGGGTGCCCTGCCCCTACGGCCAACCCACCCGCTCGCCCCTGGGCCTGGTGCTCGTCACCAAACGCGATAGCACCACCGCCCCCCACCGCGATATTACCGTGACCATGCTCCACCGCGACGATGCCATTAAGGCGGTGGCCAAAGGCTTGAAAGTATCACAGCCCAACAAGCAGGCATCGGTGCTGTTTCTGACCCTGGAAGACCACGCCCCCGACCGCGCCGAAGCCTATTTGAACCGCCTCATCTATGTCTACGAACGCTCGTCGCTCCAGGATAAAAACAAGGTGGCGGCCAACACCCTTCGGTTTGTGGAAGACCGCCTGGGCATCATCTCCCGCGAGTTGACCTCGGTGGAAGGGGCCATTCAACGCTACAAAACCAACGCCGGCATCGTGGATCTGAGCGCGGAATCGGACCTATTTTTGGGCAAAGTGCGCGACAACGACAGCCAGCTGGGGCAGGTAAACATTCAGCTAGGTACGTTGGCGGAGATCGAAAAATACCTCACCAGCAAGGGCAACACCCGCGCCGTGTCGCCGGCCACGGTGGGCCTGGAAAGCCCTACGCTCACGGCCCTGGTGGGCGGCTTGCTGGACCTGGAAGGCCAACGCGAACGCCTCATCCGCACCGTGCCCGAACGGTCGGTGCCCATCGAAACCATTGATGAGCAGATCAGGAGCACCCGCCGCAACATTGCCGAAAACGTGCAGACTCTGCGGCGCATTCTGCTGGCTACCCAGGCCAGCCTTCAGGCCACCAACCGGCGCATCGAGGGCACCATCCGCACCATTCCGCAGAAAGAGCGGCAACTGCTGGACATTTCGCGGCAGGCCAGCATAAAAAGCAGCCTCTATACGTACCTGTTGCAGAAACGCGAAGAAACGGCCATGTCGTTTGCCGCCACCGTTTCCGACCTCCGCATCATTGACGATGCCAGAGCCGACCCCATCCCCGTGAAACCCGTGCGCCGCAACTACTACCTGGTGGCGGTGTTGGTGGGGCTGCTGCTGCCGGTGCTGTGGCTGTGGCTGCTGGATTATTTCAACAACAAAATCAGCCGGAAGGCGCAGATCGAAGCAGCCACAGCGGTACCCATCATCGGCGAAATTATCCAGTCGGACGGGACGGAATCGCCCCTGGAGATGACCCCCAAAAGCCGGTCGCTGCTGTCGGAACAGATTCGGGCGTTGCGGACAAACATCCAGTTTTTCAACGCCGAAACGGACAGCAAGCAGATGATTTTGGTCACATCGAGCATCAGCGGCGAGGGCAAATCGTTTATTTCGCTCAACCTGGGGGCCAGCCTGGCCATTGCCGACAAACGGGTGGTGCTGCTGGAACTGGACATGCGCAAGCCCAAGCTGCACCGCTACCTGAACCAAACCAGCCCCTGCGGCCTCTCCAGCTACCTCTCCGGCCAGGCCACGCTCGATGAGATTATTAAGCCGGTGCCGGGCTACACCAACCTGTTCCTGATTCCGTGCGGCATTATTCCGCCCAACCCGTCGGAGCTTATCAGCGGCGAAAAGATGCGGTATCTGTTCGATAACCTCCGCGACCATTTCGACGTAGTGATTGCCGACAGCCCGCCGGTGGGGTTGGTGACGGATGCCAATATTCTGGCCAAATACGCCACCATGACGCTCTACATTGTGCGGCACCTGTATACCAGCAAGGGCTTCCTGAAAAACATCGACACGCTCTACCGCGAGAAGCGTTTCCCGAGTATGTGCCTGATCATCAACGGCATAGATGTGCAGAAAGACTATGAATACAACTACGGTTACGGCTACGACGCGGGCTACGGCTACCTCTATCGTTCCACGTATGGCGACGAAGGCGTTGGCAAGCCAAAGAAGGTTGTGAAGAAGGGGTTTGGGTTCGACATCAGGCATTGGCTAAGCCGATAAACAACCATGAGCAACAAATTAAGGCTTTGCTTATTAAGCTGCCTGTTCAGTGCTCTGCTGAGCTTCATTTTCGAGCTATCGGTCTACGAAGTACTGGCCTTTGGGTTCACGTTGTTTGCTTTTTTGAACGTAGTTTATGAATTCGGCAGATCAATAGCCATTCGCGAACTGATGGGCTTTATTGCCACGTTGCAATTACTTTTTTCCAGTGCCTTCGAGCTAATTTTTCAGCCCGAAGAAATGCCCATCACTTCAGATACTTATTTTGCTTATGCCCTACCTGCTGTCATTGTTTATTATATCGGGCTTGTTGTGCCATTTGCTAAACAGCAACAGGACCATGTGGCTCTCATTGGTCAGGTCAAGGCGTATTTAACAGGTAAGGAACGGGTCAGCACAATCTTGTTGGTCATTGGTGTACTTGGTACACTCTCTTACCAATATTTGCCTCTCGAACTGAAGGCCGTTGTTAACTTATTTGCCATTTGCCTGTATGCTGCTGTTATGTACGGTCATTATTTGTCGGGTAGAACCCGGCAACTGACCCTGCTTGTAGCGTTCACCATCTTGGTATACAGTACCGTAAAAGAAGGGGCATTCGGGCATCTTATTTTTTGGACAACACTCTACTTAATTGTCGTTTCAGCCGGTACACAGTGGGGTAAGAATATGCGCTTAAAGCTGGCTTTCATTTCGTTAGCTATTGTCTTTGTCGTTGTAATTCAGTCTGTTAAGTTAGAGTACAGACTTAGCACATGGGGTGACAAGATTACAGACCGCCGGGCAGACCCGGAGTTAATGCTGAACCTGATTAAACAACGATTAGCCGATCCAGATTTTTTGCTGAGCCGGGATCATATTCTCAATGTTGTACACCGATTCAATCAGGGCGGTTTGCTGGCTTTAACGATGACATACGTACCCAGAGCAGAACCATTTGCCGAAGGCGAGATTCTGTTACATTTTTTGTATCCGGTCGTTCCCCGAATCGTTTGGGCAAACAAGCCCATCACGGGCGGCATGGCCAACATTACCCGCTTTACACCCCTGGTACATACGGGGCTTAGCAGTTCCAACATTTCTCCTTTTGGCGAAGCCTACGCCAATTTTGGTGAAAACGGTGGAATTGTATTCATATTTTTTTTCGGTCTGTTGCTTAATTTATGTTTCACTTATTTACTCAAAATAGCTGAGATTAAACCATCTATTCTACTGTGGTTACCGTGTTTTTTTAGTGGATGCCTGACCATTGAAACCGATATTTTATCCATATGGGGTAGTTTTTTAAATGTAGCTGTTTTTCTCTTTCTTTTTTGGCGAATTATGAAAAGATTCAATGTAAACTTATAATGAGAATAGCGGTCATTGGCAGCAACAAATTCGATTCGCTTGAGTCGCACATGTGCGATGCGTTCGTACATCTGGGCCACACCGCCCTGCTGGTCGATCCGATGGCGCAAAACCTGTTGCCAACCACGGCGCATTATTGGCTTGGCCGTTT
>JAYUKZ010000118.1:0-16149 GCA_043763995.1 Fibrella sp. | reverse complement strand
CTCGTGATCACCGCCCGGCTCTGTACCATCCATTTCTGCCTACTGCTGTCGGGGTGGCTGGTGTCGTGTGGGCCAACATCGGACACGGAAACTAGCGTGACACCCACACCCACCACGCCAACGGGCACGGCCTACGCCTGGCAAACGCCCACCAATTTCCCTGCGCCGGTCTACGACTTCACCAAAAACCCACTCACCAACGAAGGCGTAGCCCTGGGCCGCAGTTTATTCTACGACCCCATTCTTTCCAAAGACGGCACCATTTCGTGCGCCTCCTGCCACGCGCCCTTCACGGCTTTTTCCCATACCGACCACCCCGTTGGCCACGGCATCCGCAACCAGTCGGGCACCCGCAACGTACCGGGCATTTTTAACCCCGCCTGGCGCGAAACCTTCTTCTGGGATGGCCGGATGCCCGACCTCGACCTGCTGCCAGGCAACGCCATTCAGGACCCCCGCGAAATGGGCGATTCACTGGCCAACGTCACCCAAAAAATCCGTACCAGCGGTCGCTACCGGCCCCTGTTCCGCGCCGCCTTCGGTACGGATTCCATCACCTCCGGGCGGATGCTGAAAGCCCTCTCGCAGTTCATGCTCACGATGGTCTCCGCCAATTCGACCTACGACAAAGTCATTCGGAAGGAACCCGGCGCGGCCCTGACCGATGCCGCCCAGCGGGGCCAAACGCTGTTTCGGGCCAACTGCGCCAGTTGCCACAGAGAGCCATTTTTCAGTGACCAGTCGTTCCGAAACGTCGGTTTGCCCAGACTGCCGCCCCCCGCCACCGACGATTTGGGCCGTTCTCTGGCCACCAAACAACCCGCCGACCGGTACAAATTCGCCGTTCCCAGCTTGCGAAACGTAGAATTTACGCCTCCCTACATGCACGACGGGCGGTTTGGCACCCTGCAACAGGTTTTGCGTCACTACGTCGCCGGTGTGCAGGAGAACCCGCAGCTAGACCCCCTGCTGCGCGGCAAGAACAACGGCCCCGGCATTCCCCTCAGCCAACAGGAGCAAAACGACATCATTACGTTCCTGACCACCCTCACCGACTACCCTTTCCTGAGCAACCCGGCCCTGCAACCGCCACGCTGACCAAAACGGGCCAATTGGGCTTAACTTGCTGGCATGAAACATTTTTTCCTGTCGGCGTTGCTGGTACTGGCTATCCTGCCCGGCCTTGCCCAACCCCCCGCCACCCGTGTGCTGGTCACAGACCTGACCCGCATCAAACAAATCAGCGGCATTCAGCTTGCTCCCACCGGCAACCAGACGCTTTTTGTGCTCAACAGCATTGAATCGGGTACCGAAACCAGCGGGCAAAGTGCCCCCGGCGAATACGAGTATCGAAGCCAGCTTTACCTCACCAACGGCCAAACAGACCAAGCCGTGGCCCTCACACGCGGCCCCGAATCAGCCCGGCAGGCAAGCTGGTCGCCCGATGGGCAGCAGGTGGTTTTTGTGCGAAATGTGGCGGGCAAACCGCAACTTTTTGTGTTACCCCTTGCCGGTGGCGAAGCCTTCCAACTGACCACGTTGCCATACGGAGCAACCAACCCGGTTTTTTCGCCCAACGGCAAAACCCTGCTCTTCACCGCCACCGTGCCCTACGCCGACATGCTGACCGACACCCTGCTGAACCCCGGACGGAGCGGGCCGCGCTGGCCATCGGAGAAACCCGGTTTTGCTTCGCTTTCCACCCCGGCATCTGCCACGGCCAAGCCCAACCCCGATGGGTCACTGGCCGAGATCAGGGCGTATCTGGCTAAGGATGAAGCCGATAAGAAAGCCAAAGTTATTACTCGCCTCAACTTTCAGGGCGAATCCACCACCGAACCAACGCTTTCATTTCAGCACCTGTATGTGGTGGCGGTGCAGGAAAAAGCCACGCCGCGCCCCCTCACCCGTGGATTTGCCACGTACCAGGCCGCTTGCTGGTTGCCCAACGGAACCGCCGTGTTGGCCGTAACCGACCGTGACCCCACCCGCCACCCCGACCGTGAACTGGACAACGCCATCGTGGCCATTGCCGCCGATGGCTCCGCCTCATTGACTACTGTTTTGGGCGAAGCAGGCAAGTCGTATGGGTCGCCGCAACCCGCGCCCGACGGCTCGCGGCTGGCTTATCTGCTGGCCAATTCACAGGGGGTGGGGTTTGCCAATCTGGGCCTGGCCGACCTGACCGGCACCGTGGCCAGCCGCCCCCAACTGATTCCGTTCGATAGGGCGGCGGGCAATCTGACCTGGGCCACCGTGCCCGCCCAAACCCCCGCCGGGCGCGGGGCAAAACAACTCCTGGCAACGTACCTGGCCCTGTATTTCACCGCCAACGCCGACGGGGCCATTCCGCTCTACCGGCTCGACACCCGCACCAACGTCGTGTCGCGGCTTACGGATTTAGAATCGGGTGTGGTGAGTTTTGGGGTGTCGGCAACCCGGCTGGTGTATGCCAAAACTGAAGTGGCCGACCCCAACGCGCTCTACACCGCCGCGCCCGATGCCACACTGCCCCGGCGGCTCCTGGCCCCCAACACGGCCTGGCTGGTGGGAAAAACCCTCAGCTACCCCACCAAAGCCGTTTATGTCAACACCAAAGGGCAAGCTGTTGATTATTGGATTATGAAACCTGCCGGGCTGGTGCCAGGCAAACAGTACCCGCTGGTGCTGAACATGCACGGCGGGCCAACGGCCATGTGGGGGCCGGGCGAGCCGTCGATGTGGCACGAATTACAGTACCTCTGCGCCCAGGGATACGGCCTGGTCTATGCCAACCCACGCGGGTCGGGCGGCTACGGACAGGCGTTTCAGGCGGCCAACTACCGCGACTGGGGCACCGGCCCCGCCGAAGACGTGCTGGCCGCCGCCACCGCCGCCGCCCGCCAAACCTGGGTCGATACATCCCGGCAGGTCATCACGGGCGGCTCGTATGCGGGCTACCTCACGGCCTGGATTGTGGCGCACGACAACCGCTTCAAAGCTGCTTTCGCCCAGCGCGGCGTGTATGACCTGACCACGTTTATGGGCGAAGGAAATGCCTGGCAACTGGTGCCCAACTACTTTGGTTTGCCCTGGATTTCTGCCGAAAAAGCCATCATAGAAGCCAATTCGCCCTATTCGTTCGTCCAGAACATCAAAACACCGCTGCTCATCAAGCACGGCGAAAACGACCTCCGCACGGGCGTAATCCAGTCGGAAATGCTCTACAAGAGCCTGAAACTACTGAACCGCCCCGTCGAATATGTGCGGATGCCGGGTGCCACCCACGAACTGAGCCGCAGCGGCAATGTGCGCCAACGCATTGACCGGCTGCTACGCATCTACGAATTTTTCGAGCGGTTTGTGGGGGAAACAGGCAAGGAAAAATAACGTACCTGGGAGGTTAGTGTGTCGGTTTCGGCGTATGGGCGTTGGCGTATTGGGTTCGGCGTATCAGCATCGGCCAGGGCGGGGCTTGCCTCCGCCCTACGCCGATTCCGATACGCCAACACAAACACGCCGAACCCGATGCGCCGATAAAAACACACCAATTGCAAGACGATTAATCCTTCTTCTCACTGTTCGAATCGCTGCCCGACCCGCTGCCGTGACCCGAATGACCGTGCCCGCCGCGCTCGTTGGCGAGTTCGGTTTTGGTTTTGCCACCGGGGGTCTGTTGGCGACCCGCCGGGGTATGATCGTCCTCTTCGCTCTGCTTGCTTTTGTGAACGCCCCGCGACGTTTTTCCCTGCTTTTCGTCGGGCAAATTCGTGTTCAGTTCGTACTTCTTGGTCTTGTCGGCGGTTTCGCGGACGGTGGGCTGGGTTGTTTGCTTGCTCATAACGTTTTGGGGTTACTTTCTTTCCCTAAAACGCCCTACCGCGCCGGATGTTTACCTTTGCTTATCATGCACACCAACTATTATTTTTTGCGGCAACTGGCCCCGGCTCTGGCTACCCGCCTGCAAGGGTTATACCTGATGGAAGCCTTCAGCCAGGACCGCGACGAGCTGGTGCTGGCCTTTGCCCAGGCGCGGGGAAAAAACAATTACTACAAACCGTTTTTCCTGAAAGCCACCCTCCGCCCCGACTTTTCGGGCCTGTTTTTTGCCGATGATGTTCGGCGGGCACGCACCAACAGCGTAGACCTGTTCCACGGCCTGACCGGCCACCACGACGATGACCCCGACCGCCCCGGCCTGGAAACGCCCGGCAAAGCGGTAACAGGCGTTACGGCATTCCTGAATGAACGTTGCCTGGCCATTTGCCTGGCCGATGGGTACACGCTGGTGTTCAAATTTTTCGGAAACCGACCTAACCTACTCATTTTCAAGGATAATGTCGTCGAAGAACTTTTCAACCAAAAACTTGTTTCCGACAAAAATCTGACGCTCGATTCATTCAATCGACCAATCGACCAGAGCGAAACGGCGTGGGTGGCGGCGGGGCACGACTACCGAAAACTGTTTCCTACCTTCGGCAAAGTGGTGCGGACGTACCTGGAACAACAGGCCACCCTTGCCGGGACGAGTGTAACCTGGCCCTTGCTCCAAACTACGCTGGCGCAACTGGAAAACCCCGGCCAATACTACCTCCTGCTGTTCGAACACCGCCCCGCCCTCTCGCTGCTGCCCCTAACTGAACCCCGCCGCACCTGGACAGACCCCATCGAAGCCGCCAACGGGTTTTTTACCCAGTTCAACGGCCAGCATGTGGTCGACCACGAACGGGCCGAAGTGCTCCGCCTGATTGACAAACGCCTGAAACGGGCGCAGACCCTGCTGGATGCCAACCTGCAACGGCTACTGACCCGCGACCAGGGGCCGAGTCACGAAGAACTGGGTAACTTGCTGATGGCCAACCTCCACAACGTACCTGCATTACCCGGAGGCCGGTCGCCGGAGACGGTCACGGTGGAGGATTTTTACCGCGACAACCACCCGCTCACCATCCGGCTGAAGGTAGACCAAACGCCGCAGCGCAACGCCGAAGGGTATTACCGCAAGGCCAAAAACGAGAAAATCGAGGCCGATCATCTACTTCAGCAAATTGAAGCGCGGGAAACCGAACAGGCTGATTTACAGGGGCACCGCGCCGCCATTGGGGCCATGCAGTCGTTGAAAGAATTGCGTCGATACATCAAACAGAACGCCCTCCTAACCGACACCCCCGTCACCACCGACCCCGCCGAACTGTTCAAAGAAGTGCAACTGGAAGGCTTCGTGATTCGCATTGGGCGCAACGCCAAAAACAACGACCTGCTCACCCAACGGTACACCTACAAAGACGATTTGTGGCTCCACGCCCGTGACGTGAGCGGTTCGCACGTGGTCATAAAATACCGCGCCGGAAAGCCTTTCCCCAAAACCGTGATTGAACGCGCCGCCGAACTGGCCGCCTGGTATTCGCGGCGGCGCACGGATAGCCTGTGCCCGGTCATTGTGACCCCAAAAAAGTACGTCCGCAAACCTAAAGGGCTGGCCGAGGGGCAGGTGGTGGTCGACAAAGAAGTCGTGGTTATGGTGGTGCCCCGCCAGTAGCGCAGGTACGTGTCCTCAGCCCAGTTTTGGCTCTACCCACACCGCCGTGAGCAGAAGTCCAACCAGTAGTAGCCAGCCCCAGTCGGGCAGGGATTTATCCAGCGTTTTGGGGGTTACTGTTGCCCCGATTTGGCCGGTATCATATTGCCGGTGGAGACGTACCCACGCCGCCGTTTGCCGCCGCTGACCCACCGCCGCAAGTGCTCCTAATGGCTTAGTAGCTTGGTTATTAGACACATAAATGGCCAATGAATCCTGCACCGGTGTCCAGCCAATTGTGGTTGGTCGAGTGATGGCATGGTGAGCGCGGGGGTTGATGGGGTCGAAACTAAACGTAGCGGTATCTGCCCCGACCAGGAGCCGGGCCACGGGCGGGCGGGCATTGTTGAGTCTGAACCGGGTAGGTTCGGCCCGAAAAATGGGTGCATCCACCAGCAAATTATTGGGGGCAGACGGGCGCAATTGGGCCAACACCGAGAGCCAAAGCCGGGCGTAGGCCACGCTGTCGCCCCGGAGACGCAGGGGGTATGTTTCGGTGAGGAGGCTCACGCCCACCCGCCCGCCGCCCGGCGCGGGCTGCACCGCCACGGGGTAATTCGGCAGCAAAAACGCGCGGATCGTGGGCAAAAACTGTACTGGCCACGCCGCCAATTCCCCCACTCGCAAGGTATCTTTCCCTGGCACCCGGCGCACGGCCCACTGCGTGTTGGTGGCCCGGCCAATGGCCTGAAACGTCAAATCGGGCGGAGTCAAGTTCAGGACGAAAACACTTTTACCATCGGCTAACATCTTGCCAATCAGTTTATTATTCAGGTTAGCCGCATCCGTGATGACCAGATCGGGTGGTGCTGCCAACGTACCTGGGTTCAGCACTTGCTCGCTGCTGATGCCGGTGGAAAGGCGGTTCAGGAGCGTAACGGCATGGCCCTGCTGCCCCAGCCACCGGGCCAGGGTCTGGGTCTCAAAATCGGGCGCATCAACCACGAACCGTACCCGCAACGGCGGGATGGGGCGGGCCACAAACCGGAGCGTATCGAGCAGGGTTTGGTCCAGCCAGAGCGTGAGGGCGGTGCGCCCCCGCGAAAAAACAGGATAAATAAGTCTAAACGGCTGATTGCCGGGGGCAAGTCGGGTGCTGTCGAGCGTTTTTTGGCCGAACCGCAACCGGAGCCATTGCGGCGTTTCCAGCCCTATTTGCCCCTGCACTACCTGGTTATCGCCCTGCCGCACCACCCCTTCCCACCGAATTTGCTGCACCTCGCCGTGCGCGTCGTAAGGTTCCCAGCCCACAGACTGCCCCGACAGCCGGGCCAGCACGTTGGGCGGAAACGACTGCCCCACGAGCCAAACCGAATCAACGGGCGGGGTTATTTTCAGGCGTTGAAACGCCGCTACCGAGAGCCGGAACGCTTTTTTGTGGCGGGTAGCCACCTGCCGGGCCAATGCGCCAGGTACGTTGTCGGCCACGAGCAGGAGGGTTTTGGCGGGCAGGGGTTGTTGCCAGCGCGGTTGCAGCCACAGCCCCACCAACGCCAGCCAGAGCAGCCCGTGCAGCACCAACCGCACCGTTTGCCGCCCCCGACCTTGCCCGCGCCGCCGCAAAATAAGCCACAGCGGCACCAGCAGCAGGGCCAGCAGCAACGCCGCCACCAGCCACGTACCGGGCCAATTCAGGTTCAACGGGGGAATGCTCATGGGCGAAGATTTCGCCAAAAGGCTGTTTCGAGCCGCTTTTGGGCCACCTGCGCGGGGCTGTTTCCCACTCCCGTCGCTTCGGCAAACGCCGCCAGTTTAGTTTGCAACTGCCCCACCTCGCGGCCCGTCAGTCGTTGGCCGTTGGCCAGCTTTTGCAGCCCGGTCAACACAGCCCAGTTGGGCAGTCCGCTTGGCAACAGAGGGCCGCTGAGAGCCAGGCTAAGTTGCCGAATTTGCTGGCGGTGGGCGGCGGTCAGGGTGGGCAACTCCAGCAAACCCAGCACCTGCGCCACCAGCGTGGCCACGGGTACATTAGCGTAGGTACGTACCTGCCGGTGTTGTTCGGGCGCATCGCCGAGTTCGCCCGTAAGGCGGGTTTCTTTTTCGCGCAGGGGGGGCGGGTCGTAGCCGCTTTTCTTGGCGTAGGCCCGCGCTTTTTGCTGAGCTGTTTTCAGGTATTCCAACGCTTTCAGTTCGAAGGGGCGGGCTTTTTCGGGTTCGTATAACCGTAGGTGCAATTCCGACTGCCACATCTGTTCCAACGCCATTTTCAGCAAACTCCGTGTCGACTGTTCGTAGAATGTGTTCACCTCGCCGTTGTCGTGGTTATGCACGTACTGTTCCATCAGCGCGGCCAGCGGGTCTTGCTCCTGACCGGTTTTGGGGCCGTGGTCGTGGTCATCGGCATGGGCAGCACCGGGCAAATCGGCTCCTTTTTTTTCGGCGGCTTCGGCCATTTTGAAGGCGAAGGGTTTTACCACATCGCCGCCTTTTTCGGTCTCGGTGTCGTGCTTGTGGGCGTAGCCGTCCAGCAGGTGCGCATCGTTGTCGGCCAGCGGCGAGTGGCCACCAATCTGGTTCTCGAACTCTTCGCCCATATACTGCCCATAGCGTAACCGGAGCACTTTTTGGTCAAAGCCAATTTCATTCGACTCGCTATTGAACGCATTGATGCTGATCTTCTTCCGCCGGGCAATCAGTTTGTCGGTGTCGATGATAATTTGCCGTTGGCTGCGGAAATATTCGGGCATAATGTTCACCGCCATCGTGGCCAATTCGGCTTCGGCAGTGCGGGCGGTGTCTTTAAAAACCACAAAATACGTGTCCGATTTGGTGATCTGCGGGTCGGGGCGGTTGTCAATGGCTAGCCAGTAGTAGTAAAGCTCATCGCCGGGGGCAAACCCGAACTGGGTCAGGTTGAGGGTGTGCGCTACCAATGCGGATCGGAAACCGCCCTTCTGTGCTGTGCCGGATAACAACGGAAAACGGCTCTCGCGGAACTTGACGTTCTCGCCCGACCCCCGCGCCAGGGTGGCCACCAAATATGCCTGTTGGATACCAAAATCGTCGGAGAGCGTGGCCGTTACGGGCAACGTGGCGGGGGCGGTGTTGCGGTAGGTGGTGTAGAGGTTTTTGGCCGTGGGCCGAATAGCGGGCGGCAGGTCGGGGCGGGCCTCCAGCCGGTAAAAATCAGATTGGTATACCAGCGAATCGGCGGGGGTTGTGCTTCTTCCTGACCGTTTACCGGGAGGTGTCCAGTAAACACGGAGCGCGTAAAGGCCCGAGTTCAGCAGGCGGTCTTGGTACCGAAAATCACCTTCGTTCTGGCCCGACGCAAACGCCAGTTCGGTGCCCCGGTCGTTCACCAGCCGAACCCGCGCCCGCGCCGACTGGCTCAGACGTACCTGCCACGTAATGACCGACCCCACGTAGGCCGACACGTTGAGGTCGGGGCTGGTGCGGGCGGGTAAGCGGGTGTAGGGCGGGGGCATCACTCCCACGCTAGCCGACCGAAAACGCGGCGGCAACACCAGCACCGGGCGGGACGAATTCACCGCACTACGCATTGACTTTTCAACCACAACTTCTTGACCAACAGGCTTATTCGACCAAAAATAGCCCAGACCTGCCCCGCCCGTGGCCAGTAGCCAAAGCAAGACATAGGGCCGTAAATCAGCAAAAACAACCTTCCAAAATGGAATGGGCGTGGCCGCCTGTTGCGTAAGGCGTTCGAGTTGAAGTTGTTCGGCAAGGTTCAGGTTTTGCCGAAAAAACAGGGGCAGACTGTGCTCGGCGGAAGGTGAGTTGCGGTGCAGTAGCGTGATAGCTACCAAATTTTGGTTGTCAAATCCGCCTACCTGCCAGAACGCCGCCAGGGCAGACAACGTACCCAGCCCCGCCACGCCGCCCATTGGCATACCGATTAACCACAGCAACGCCGCCACCGACAACCCAACCAGAACGCTTCTGAAGGCGGCATTGGCGCGAAGCTGACGCGTCACCGCCCGTACTTGTTGTTGATGGGTGTACATCTGGAAACACGAATTCAGGTTTAGCGTGCAATTCCGCAGCACGCCCTCATTGGCTAGATTTAAGCTATGTCGCTCAGACTGCTGAAGGTGAACTCACGGATTTTCATGGGCGGAGTCAGAAAATTAGTTAATGGGTTTACTCTCCAAATACAGCCTGTCGGGGTCAAGATCAAGCTCGTTTGGCCAATAAATACTTCCCAAACTGGCTTGCACACCATCAAATAAAGCTTTATCTCGTAGTTCTTGAAATAAACCAATGCTCAGATAGGGCTTCACATCGAATTGCCTACGTTCCTGATTCGTAAAGATTAACTCGATACAATAATTGTCGAGTGGTTTTACGGCAATAACACGTGGATTCATAGCAGTTTATTTTAGGGGATCAATGGAGAAGATTTTTTGCCCGCTTGTGGCAAGCTCCCAATCTGCCATCAAACTTTCCTGGTGAATTTCAATCCATGCCTGAACAAGTTTTACCTTACCTCTCGGTAACTTTCCCTCTAATAATTCGCCGTCTGGTATCTTGAAAACAGCTTCCAGTTCACCATAACGAACATGAATGTGCGGCAATTTGTGTTGCTTATTATCGAGGTAATATAGACTGATGATCAGCCCATAAAACATGGAAATGACAGGCATAATTGGTATGTTTTGCGAAAAAATCTACACCGCGTCGCTCAGACTGCTGAAGGTGAACTCACGGATTTTCATAGGCGGAATCAGGTAGTTCGCGTCGGATTCGGTGCTGACCACGCGCTCGGGCAGTATTTTATCTCAGTTATTGAACAGTGATTATTAACTCCCGAAAATTGATACACAACTTTTCATCGGTGAAGAAGTCAAGCCCCAGCACACCGTCGATGTCGGTCAGCACACTGTGGGCCAAAAAATCGTAGGCACAAAGTTGAAAGGCTGGGTACGTTACACCGAGAGCGTTGAACCCAGTTACCCGATACACATCAGCCTGGATGATTCCCTTGCCTGTCTCAATTTCGACCGTACGAATCGCATCAGTTTCACGATAACCGGCAATTAGCAGGGCCGTTAGGTCAATCACTGTGTCGGATGCGCCAGTGTCTACTGCCAGCCGCACGTCGTAACCATTGATAGACGCAATGACGATGATTAGATTTACGTTGTCTGTCAGCTCGAACGGGTACGTTATCAAAGCCAGAACTTACGGTTTTTGGGTGGTTCACCGGTGAAAATAGTGATAGCCGACTGAAAATGATCGCGCCAGTTTGGTGAGCTATAGGCCAATTCCCTCTTGTCTGTGTTGTGGTCGATGACGATGCCACTCGCTACTTGTGCACCCGAAAGCAAAGGGTCACCAAGCAGTACCCATTCGTCAGGGAACTGCATTCTGATTTGGTCGATAGTTTGTGTTGATGTCATCAAATAACATTTTTAAGCTTTAAACAGGCCTCTGCCATCAGAAGTGCGATGCTAGCTGAAGGTGCTAAAACCTTCTGAGTTCATACCGCATCGCTTAGACTGCTGAACGTGAATTCGCGGATTTTCATCGGCGGAATCAGGTAGTTTGCGTCTGATTCCGTGCTGACCACGCGCTCGGGCTTGCCCAGCGTTTCGAGGTTGTTGAGCATGATGACCGGGCTTTCGTTGAACCGAAAATTCTTGACGGCGTGCTTAATTTTGCCATTTTCGATGTAGAACGTCCCATCGCGGGTGAGGCCGGTGTAGAGCAACGTTTGCGGGTCAACTTCGCGGATGTACCAGAGTTTCGTGACCAAAATACCGCGTTG
The DNA here is from genome assembly GCA_043763995.1 of Fibrella sp. Classification (GTDB taxonomy): domain Bacteria; phylum Bacteroidota; class Bacteroidia; order Cytophagales; family Spirosomataceae; genus Fibrella. The sequence goes on along the minus strand of JAYUKZ010000118.1, from coordinate 4,861 downwards.
GGTGCTCTTTATCATGTCTTCCAGCGAAGCCGTACCGCCAGCCATGATGGCGTTGTTGGGAAACGGAACGGGCTGCTTTTTTTGCTTCTGTGCCCAATAGCGCGAGTAGAACATGTTTTTCACCACGCCTTTGTCTATCCAGGTAATTTTTTGTTGCGCCTGCCCGTCGCCGGCCCAGGGCGAGGCGGGCAACTCGGCGTTGGTGGGGTCGGAGTAGACCGTTACGCGGGGGTCCATGAGTTTTTCGCCCAATTTGGTTTTGCCGCCGGGCTTGCTCAGAAAACTGCGCCCTTCGTCGGCAGAGCGGGCATCCATGTTAAAAAACACGTTTTCCATCAGCACGGCGGCCGCGGTTGGCTCCAAAATCACGGTGTACTTGCCCGGCTCTAACGCTACGGCACTGGCCGAGGCCGATGCTTTTTGCATGGCAATGCGCGTGGCAGCGGCATTGTCCAGTTTGGCCACGTCGCTGTAGCCACGGGCTATATAGCCAGAGCCTTTTCCGTCGGCGGTGCGTACCGTGAGCGAGAAATTGACATTAGTGCTGGGGTAGTAGGCAAACAACCCTTTAGAGTTCATCATGGCCTGGTAGCCGTGGGTATCTTCCATGAAACCGGCCCCGGTCAGGTTGGCAGCGCGGCTCAGTTCCAGGCTCTTAGCCACAGCTTCGGCGCGGGCTTCGGGCGTGAGGTTGGCCGTACTGGCAAAGTAGCCGTTGCTCTTCAGGTACGTCTGTGGCCCCAAAATACCCACGTATTCCGGGTTTTCGGGAGCCAGCCGGGCCAGTTCTTCGGCCCGCCGCACCACCTTCTCCAGCGAAGCGTCGTCGAACTCATCAATCGTAGCGGTGCCTACTTTTTTGCCAAAAGCCGACTGCACCACCAGGTTCTGGTTGCTCTTGGCCCCGCTGGTCGAGACCTCGTTGCGGGCGTAGCGGATATTCCCGCTTTCGCTGCCCGACAGGTTTACCTCGCACTCATCGGCTTTGGAGTACTTGAGGACTTTTTGGAGAAGCGTCCTGGCTTCTGCTTCGGTGAGAATGATTGCCATATCAGTCGATGGGGTTAGAATGCGTCCGTGAGTTGTTGTTTGTACTGCTGCTCAAAATCCGCCAGTTTTATCCAGTTTACTTTGGGAAAATCCACTCGATTTAGCACATCATAATGACCATCATTAGAAACTAAATACTGAGCGTTGGCAGCAATTGCACAATCGACAAATTTGTTGTCGTCGGGATCGTTCGTAATTAAATTAAAGCTATAGAAAACATTGACCAATTCTGTGGTTGAGGCGAAGCGCGGTTGTGTTCATTCGTCCAGTTAATCATATTCTGTTCGGTAAGCCCTTTCTGCCCCCAAACAACATCCATTGCTTCGGTTGCTTTTTGGGCAAAATACTGCGCTAACAACTGCTTGACTTCGAGTAGTTGCTGGTCGGGCAAGTTATTGGCGTAGAGCTTCAGCAATTCTAATTGCAGATTGCTCAGGCTTTTTGTTGCAGTCATAGAAATAGACTTGTTGAAGGATTATTCATGGCTACGTGGCTATTACGCAGAGATGCACAGAGGTCCTCAGTGTTCAGTCCACAGTCCTCAGTTGGCTGGCACAAGCGTACTTCCGCGATAGCCAACTGAAAACTCTAGACTGAACACTGAGGACTTTTCTTTAAATTTTCCGTCCTGTATTAATCACATTCACCCCGTTGAACCGCGTCGTGCTCGACCCGTGCGACACCGCACTACTCTGGCTGGGCTGGCCTTTGCCGTCGAAGAAAGAGCCACCGAGGCGGTAGTCGCTGTCGTCGCAGATGGCGGTGCACGAGTTCCAGAATTCCTGGGTGTTGCTCTGGTAAGCTACGTCTTTCAACATCCCGGCAATCTGCCCATCTTTGATTTCGTAGTAGAGTTGCCCGCCAAACTGGAAATTGTACCGCTGCTGGTCAATGCTGAACGACCCGTCGCCCACGATGTAAATGCCTTTCTTCACGTCTTTAATCATATCCTGCACCGAAAGCGGCGTTTTCCCCGCCGAGAGCGACACGTTGGGCATCCGCTGGAACTGCACCGTTCCCCACGAATCGGCGTAGCAGCAGCCATGCGAGGCGGGTTCGTTAATGATGGCCGCCTGGTCGCGGATGGCCTGGTAGTTGACCAGCACCCCGTCTTTGACCAGGTCCCACTGTTTGGTTTGTACGCCTTCGTCGTCATAACCCACCGCGCCAAGCGAGCCAACCTGCCGTTTATCGGCCACAAAATTGACCAGCTTGCTGCCGTACTGAAAATTCTTCGACTGCCATTTATCAAGCGTGGCAAACGACGTACCGGCGAAATTAGCTTCGTAGCCCAGCACCCGGTCCAGTTCCAGCGGGTGGCCAACCGACTCGTGAATCGTGAGCCAAAGGTGGCTGGGGTCGAGCACGAGGTCATATTTTCCGGCCTCCACGCTCTTGGCCGACAGCTTTTGTTTGGCTTGCTGGGCGGCGGCGGTTACGTCTTCCAGCATGTCATAGCCCTTGTTGTAGCGCGTGGTGATGCCCGTGATTTTGTCGGAGGGGTTAACCTGCAAGTATTCATAGCCCATGCCGTTGGGCGCACTCAGCGCGTTCCGCGTCTCGAATTTGCCCGTTTTGGGGTCAATGCACGTCACGTTGAAGATGGGCCAGATCCGGTGAATGTCCTGATCGGCGTAGGTGCCGTCGGTGGTGGCGATGTACTTTTGCTCGTTGACCATAAACAGCACCGAGTTGACGTAGTTGGCCCCGTTTTTCATGGCTGCCGCGTTCACGCCCAACAGCAAATCGACTTTTTCTTTGATGGGCACCTCGAAGGCGTTCTGCTTGATGGGTGCTTTCCACGACACGTCGCCGTAGCCCTGTTGCGGGGCCAGTTGCACGGGTTGTTTCAGCAACCGCGCGTTGGCTTTGGCAATGGCAACGGCCTGTTCGGCGGCGCGGGCCACGTCGGTCTCGTTTTTGGCATCGGCCACGGCGGCAAACCCCCAGCAGCCGTTGGCAATGACCCGCACGCCCACGCCGTAGCTTTCGGTGTTGACGATATTCTGCACCTTGTCTTCCCGCGTGACCACAAATTGGTTCAGGTAGCGGCCAATGCGCACGTCGGTGTAGGTGGCTCCTTTGGCTTTGGCGGCGTTGAGAGCGGCATCGGCCAGGCGTTTTTTCACGGCTACGTCCATGCCGGTTTCGAGCAGGGCGGCGGGGTCTACGGAGCGGCCCAGGCCAGGTACGTTGGGCAGGAGAATGCCAGCGGCACTCATGCCCATGAGTTGATTAAAATGTCGGCGGTTCATGGAGAAATGGTTTTAAAGATCGTTTGGTCGTTGTTTGTACTGCGCCCTCATCTCGTCTACAGATGTTGGCGCAGGTATTTCGAGGGGCGGCGTAAAACCAAAATGAGTTGGTAAACCAGTCGTAATCCAAGTTGGTAACGGGTCTTTTTGGATCAAAACCTGACCATTCACACGTTGGTAAACTGTCTCCAGTAGGTCGGAAGCATCGAAGAGGGTAACTATATCTGGTTCGTTAAAGAAGTGATTCAGCAGTGAAAGTCCGGCAACGTATCTTCCACGAACGATGTCTTCCCGCACAAAATGACCACCTTGTAGCTGTCTGTTTCGCACTCGATTGTTGAGCGTGATGAGGCTGGAGGTGCAAAAGAAAAGGAGCCGGAATACGTAACCCGCCTCTCTGATGGCAAGAAAATACTGCCAGGTTGCTACCTCATGCAGGTTTGTTTCCACCGCGAATGAAGCCCGGCTAGCCAGATGTCCCTTAATGCGTCGCTGCGATTCTTCCTCTGTCATTCGCTGTACAACTTCCTGATGCGACTGCTCCAGCCGGATCTGCCGGGCAATGTCATCAGAATTTATTAACTCAATACCGCTTGGCAAATACTGAAACGCAGCAGTTGATTTTCCAACCCCGTTTGGTCCTGCAACTACGTAAAACGAAGGGCGCATCAGTTAATAAACTCAGTATGACCATCGGCAAACTCCTTGATTACCCGACCATTACGCTCAACTACAACAGGTAACCCACGACCGAAAGCGGCCTCCCGAACTTTGACGTAAACCTGCTTCGCGGCAACTTCAAACTCTTTTGAGGTCATTTCTTCAACCGGCTTTTCAGCCCCGCCGAAGAGGGGCAGAATAGTCAGTTGCGGTACGTCGTCAGCCAAAAAGGCGTTGAATAGGGCTTCCATAAGTTGTGTTCGTTTTGACCGAATTGGCGAACCGGTCTCCACATCTGCATCAGCGATTTACACCGCGTCGCTCAAGCTACTAAACGTGAAATCGCGGATTTTCATGGGCGGCACCAGGTTTCCATTCACGCGCACGGGTTTACCCAACGCCTCTAAATTATTGAGCATAATGACCGGGCTTTCGTTGAACCGGAAGTTCTTCACCGGGAATTTGATCTGCCCGTTTTCGATGTAGAACGTCCCGTCGCGGGTGAGGCCGGTGTAGAGCAGCGTTTGGGGGTCAACGGCGCGGATATACCACAACCGCGTGACCAGAATGCCTTTCTGGGTGCTTTTGATGAGGTCGGCAATGGATTCTGAGCCACCCACCATCAGAATATTCGACGGGCCGGGGATGGCTTTTACGCCTTTCTTTTCGGCCCAAAACCGCGAGTAGTACATATTCGCCACCACGCCTTTGTCTACCCACGTGACTTTCTCCTGTGGGCGGCCATCAACGCCGCCGCCGCCAAACCGACCACCGCCACCAGACCAGGGTGAGCCGGGTGCTTCGGCATTCATGGGGTCGGAATAAATCTGCACCCGCTCGTCGAACAGCTTTTCGCCCAGGCGCGTACCACCGCCCTTTTTGCTGAGAAACGAACG